>NZ_JAAGPL010000309.1:0-268 GCF_017104785.1 Burkholderia sp. Ac-20353
TAGAGCGCAGAAGAATGAGAGCGCGTGAGTTGATGCTGTGTAGCGTGAAGCAGATGACACGCACATAGTATGCGTGTGCAACATGAGTCATGTATAATGACGAAGTCGCACAGGACTGGACGGTGATGAAGAAACTATGAGAGTAAGATGGAGAGATGAGTGTCGGTATGAAGATCGGATGAATGATCGAGAGAAGAAAGTAGATCATGTAGATGTAATTTTTTTTTTTTTTTAATAATCCGGCGACCACCGAGATCTCCCCCAGTTC
>NZ_JAAGPL010000310.1:0-6304 GCF_017104785.1 Burkholderia sp. Ac-20353
TCCGTCGAACGCCAGCGGATCGAGCGCGCGGTAGCCGGGCATCGCGCCCGGCAGCTTCTGGAAATAGTCCGCGTACTTCGGCAGCGCCTGGTAGCGCACCGGCGTCTTCGCCTCGAGGTAGCGCAGCATTTCCGGTGCGCGGTCGAGATACGCGTCGAGCTTGTCGGCGGGCGTGGCGCCTGCCGTGCATGCGTCGAGATAGGTGCGCGCGGCGTCGCGCGTGTCGGTCGCGCCGAGCTCGCCGATGTGGTGATTGCACGGCACCCAGATGCCGCCGCCCGACACGGCCGACGTGCCGCCGTACAACCCGGTCTTCTCGATCACGACGACCGAGAGGCCGCGGTCCGCCGCGCGGCAGGCCGCGAGCAGGCCGCCCGCGCCCGAGCCAACGACGACGACGTCGAATTCGTATTGCTGCGCTTGCGCGTCGTTCATCGCCGCCTCGTCAGATGAAGAAGTCCGTGTTGTCGCGGCCGAGCATCACCGCGCCGAGGTTCTGGCCGAAGCGGTCGACGTTGTTCGCGTAGTGCGCGCGCGCCGCATGCAGGTCGAGGAAGCGCCGCACCAGCGGATTGCGGTGATAGATGCCGTTGCCGCCCGCGTAGCGCAGCAGCGCGTTGGCCGCCTGCGCGCAGCGCTCGGCGACCTGCGCCGACTGGTAGCGGAAATGCACGCGCCGCTCGATCGACACGGCCGGGCCGCCGTTCGCGGCCGCCATCAGCTCGGCGAAATTGCGCCTGAGCAGCACGCGCATCTCGTCGATCGCGACCGCCGCGTTCGCGCATGCGCCCTGCGCACCCGGATCGTCGGTGGTCTTCGTGCCGCTGTTCGTGGATATGCGCGTCGCCGCATACGACGTGAAATCGTCGAGCGCGCCCTGTAGCGCGCCGATGCACGACGTGCACACCGCGCGTACGAAAATCTGCGCGAACGGCAGCCTGAACAGCGGCGCGTCGTTGATTGCAAGCCCCGGACTCGTGCCCATCATCCCGTCGACGGCCTTGTGCGTGCGGTACGCGGGCACGAACACGTCGTCGACGACGATGTCGTGGCTGCCCGTCGCGCGCAGGCCGAGCACGTCCCAGTCACGCTCGATCCGGTAATCGCGCTTCGGCAGCAGGAAGGTCCGGTATTCCGGCGGCTCGCCGGCCTTCGCCGGCGGCACCAGCGCGCCGAGGAACACCCAGTCGCACAGTTCGCTGCCGCTCGAGAACTTCCAGTGGCCGGACAGCCGGAAGCCGCCGTCGACCGGCGTCACGCGGCCGACCGGCATGTAGGTCGACGCGATCAGCGTCGCCGGATCGTCGCCCCACACGTCCTGCTGCGCCTGCTTGTCGAACAGCGCGAGCTGCCAGTTGTGCACGCCGACGACGCCGTACACCCACGCCGTCGACATGCAGCCGCGCGCGAGCGCCATCTGGATGTCGAAGAAGGTCTGCGGATCGAGTTCGTGGCCGCCGTAGCGTTTCGGCTGCAGCACCTTGAAGAAACCGGCGGCCTGCAGGTCGGCGACCGTCTCGGCCGGGATGCGGCCCTGCGCCTCTGCCTGCGCGGCCCGGCCCGCGAGTGCCGGGGCAAGTTCCTCCGCCCGCGCGATCAGCGTGGCGGCCAGGGCGTTCGAATCGTTATCGCGATGCACGGATGTCTCCTATGTCGACCGGAGTTGGCGCTTCAGCGCCTGCTCAAATGGTTGTCGTTGCGATCGATGGTGTTCGCGGGGCGCGTGCGCCGCATCGTCCGAAAGGACGACCGGCGCGGCCCCGCGCGTCACGCGTACTTGCGCTGCGCTTCGCGGTTGAAGAACGGAATCACGTGCTCGCCGATGTTGCGGATCGTCTCCATCTGCGCGTCGTGCGGCACCGTCCCCATCTGGCACAGGAACAGCACTTCGTCGACGCCGGCTTCCTGCAGGCGGCCGACGTAGCCGATGCAGTCGTCCACCGTGCCGTACGCGTGGTTCGGGTTCATCATCGCGAGCGCCGGGTCGGCGAAATTGACGACCACCTCCTCCGACGCGAAGCGCGAGCGGATCACCATTTCGCCGCTGTCGGCCTGCACGAGGTCGTCACCCCACTTCGACGGGTCCGGACGCTCGCCGCCCGTGTACCAGTACGCAAGCGACTCCATGAAGTAGCGCTGGCCGCGGATGCCGATCTTGCGGGCCTGCTGGCCGTCGGCGAGCACGACCGTCGGGCACAGCGCGGCAAGGTGCTGGGTCGGGCGGAAGCCGACCTGGTCTTCCGGCTTGCGGTTCGCCCACGCTTCGCGGTAAACCGCGTTCTTCTTCGCGACCTCGTCCGGGCCGCCGAAGCCGAGCACGAGCGCGCCCATCCCGCGCTGCCCCGCGCGCAGCAGCGCGTCGGTGTTCGTGCACGCGAGATACATCGGCGGGTGCGGATCCTGGAACGGCTTCGGATGGATCGGTCGCTTCGGAATCTTGATGTACGTGCCGTCGTGTTCGATCTCGTCCTGCACGAACATCTTCGGTACGAGGTACATCGATTCGTCGATCATCGGCTGCAGCTTGTCGAGCTCGTAGCCGAACGCGCCGGCCTCCTGCTGGCTGCCGCCCTTGCCGACGCCGAAATGCACGCGGCCGCCCGACAGGATGTCGAGCAGCGCGACGCGCTCCGCGACCTTGATCGGATGGTTCATCGCCGGCGGCAGGCAGACGACGCCGTGGCCAAGGCCGATGCGCGTCGTTCGGCCAGCGAGGTACGCAAGGAACGTTTCCGGCGCGCTCATGTGCGCATAGTTGGTCAGCGACGTGTGCTCGACGCACCAGATCGTGTCGAAGCCGACCTGCTCGGCGAGCAGCGCCTGTTCGACCGTCTCCTGGAACACGCGGTGGTCGCCTTCGCGCGACGCGTCGGTGGTCTGGGCTTCGTAGATGAGGGAAAACTTCATTGCGTGCGTCTCCATGGATGTTGGACGTGTCGGGGTCGCGCAGGCCATCTGCGGCACGCAGACGGAAAGCGACGGTCCACGGATGGGAGTGTCGGCGCGCGCGCGGACGTGGGCATCGTCTGTTTGGAGTAACGGGGCACGTTCGCGGACAGAGGGGTTTCACCGTCATCCGATCGGACTGCGTGCGACCGCACGGGGTCGCGCTAGGATCGTCCGGCGGCGTCGTGCACGCCGCATCACGACAAGGGAGACAAAGGATGAAGGTTTCGATGCTGCTGTATCCGGTCGACGATATCGACACGGCATTGCCGCTGTTCGTCGACGGCCTGGGTCTGAACGTGAAGTTCCGCGATGGCGAACGCTATTGCGCGCTCGACGGCGGCCCGCTGACCATCGCGCTGGTGGCGGGCGACGAACAGATCGTCGAGCGCGCGGCACTGACGCTGCGGGTTGATGAGGATGACGATCTGTATGCGGCGATGGCGCGCGTCGTCAAGGCGGGCGCGTCGGTGCGCGTGCCCGTGCAGGCGGGGCCGCACGAGTATCGCGCGGTGCTCGAGGACCGCAACGGCGCGCTGCTCGTGATTTCGCAGAAACGGGCGGCGTGAATGTTACACCTGCGGCCGGACCTGCGTGCCGCACCTGTGCTCGCGTGAGCGGTCCGTCCGGCGGGCCGCCACGCCCCGTCGCTGCCCGCCTGCTATCGGATCAGGCTCAGGATCGGCATCAGCCGCACTGCCAGAGGAATTTCGCGCCGGGTTCGGCGCAGCCGCAGTGGAACACGTAGCCGCAACCGCCGCCGCCGAAGTTCATCGCGGTGCGGTGGTGGGGCCCTTCCTCGAGTTGCGCGACGAACGACATCGCGTTGTCGCACGCGTCGCAGCAAGGCGTTTCGTCGGCCTGGAGCCACGACGGCTCGCCGCCCACGCAACCCTGGATTCGCCGCAGCGCGCCGTCGTGCTGCTGCGCCCATTGCTGGCGCGCGGCGTCGTAGTGCGCGGCGTCGACATCCTCGATGCGCGCACCGTAGTCGGTATCGCGCACGACCGTGTCGCCATCCGGCGCGGCCGCAAGCTTGCCGGCGTCGTCGGCCGCCACGACCAGCGCGCGATTGCCGCCGGCATCGGCGTCCCATTCGTCGCACATCCCCGGCGAATTCTGGCACATGAACAGCAGCACGAGCCGGCCGGCCGCGTCGCCTTCGAGCGCGATCTGCCCGAGGAACTGCATCGGGCCGTCGCAATTCGTGCAGCACGGCCAGTCGAATTGCGCGCCGGCCGGAATCGACGGCAACCCGCCGAAGCGCGTCACCGCCGCCGGCGACGCCGGCGCATCCGTGTCGATCAGTAAGCGAATCATGCGATCTCCTTCGATTGACGGCCGGCCGATGTCGCCGGCACCGGCAGATTAGAGTCGCATTCGCGGCAGGCTGCAAGCGGCAGCGCAACGGACGAGATCCGGCCGCCGCGCGCATCGGGACATCGGGACATCGGGACATCGCGGCAAGCGCGCTGCCCGCCCGTCCCCGTCAACCGAGCGGCACCACGCTGCCGAGCAGGATTCGCACGAGCGTCGCCTGGCGCGTCACGCCCGTCTTCGAGAAGATCGCACGCAGGTGCGTGCGCGCCGTGTTCTTGCTGATCCCCGATTCCTCGGCCGCTTCCTCGAGCGTCATCCCGTTCGTCAGCAGCAGCGCGAGCGACGTTTCGGCCGGCGTCAGGTCGAACAGCTTGCGAATGATCTCCTGCGCGCCCTGCGGCTTGCGATCCGGATCGCGCACCAGCAGCGCGACGGCCGGCCGCCGCTTGTTGTCTTCCGACCAGTCCGACATCAGGATCGTGCGCACCAGCAGCCCGAGGCGCGGCTTGTCGAAGTTGCGGGTGACCGGCATCGCCTCGACGATCGCGGACGCGGTGCCGTGATGGCCCATCACCGCATGGCGGATCAGCCGCTGCAGCGTGCGGTTCTCCTGCGCATCGGTCGCCTCGATCGTGCCGCGCGCGGCGCACAGGCCGTTGCCCTGCTTGAGGATCTCGTCGGCGACGCCGTTCATGTCGATGATCGCGCCCTTTTCGTCGAGCGTGATCATCCCGACCTGCATCCGGTTCACGGCGTTTGCGTAGATCGACCGTTCGACTTCGGCCGTGTCGAGCCGCGAATGCAGTTCGACCGCGCGCTTCAGGTGCGGCAGCAGCAGCCCGCAGATCGCCTTGTCGCGCGCTGAAAACGGTTTCGACGCGTGCTTGCGGCACACGCGGAACCGGCACTCGACGCCGGACGGCGTGCGCAGATCCGCACCGAGGATGTGGCGCACGTCCGACGGCTTCAGGAACTGCTTGTAGAACTCGCTCGACAGCCAGCCCGTTTCGCCGAACACCTCGTCGGCCGTCACGACGCGATCGGCCGGCAGGCCAATGAACGGGTCTAGCGAATAGTAGTACGAATTGTATGATGCCTCGCCGTCGCCAGGCACCACCGGGCCGAACTCCGACGCATGCACCGACAGCGGCGCGCGGCGATCGCTCGCGGCCGCGCGCAGGATCAGCGTCACGTAGTTCGCGTCGAGCCAGCGCCGCACCAGCTCGAGCGCGCCCGCCCACGGCGGCGTCTCGAGCGGTCCCTGGTAAATCCGCGCCATCAGCTCGCTGAACTCCGCGACGCTGAGGCCGGCCTCCTCCATCGTTGACTGGCTCTCTTGCGGAGCCCATCTTGTCTCCATCAGCACGCTCCATCCTCCATGCGACTCGTTCAATCCGATTCAGCCGCGCCGCCAAGCTTAAGACGCGTGTTGATCGGCGTCATCGGGAGATTTACTGAAGACGGAGCTTTCGCTATCCGGACGACCGAACCATCGTCCAATCGGATGATGTGACGCGCAGGCCACTGCGCTGGAATGGCCGTCAGGCCGCGCCGGCAAGCATCTGGCGCGCTCTCAGGGAAAACCGCGATGCGGGTATACCTGATTCGATCCGCACCCGATTCAGACAGGAGTTCCGATGCCGCTCGACCCCCAGGCGCAGGCGTTGCTGGCCGCGTTCGCCCAGGCACCCGCGATCGATTTCGATCAACTGACCGTTCCCGCTTACCGCGCGATTCTCGCAGCCGGCGGCGCCTTTGCTCCCGGCGACGCGATCGCCGCCGAGGAGGATTGGCGCATTCCCGCATCGGGCCACGTGTTGCCCGCGCGGCTCTATCGCCCACACGCCGACGGGCCGTTGCCGCTGACCGTGTTTTTCCACGGCGGCGGCTTCGTGTCCTGCGGCATCGATTCGCACGCGAATCTGTGCCGCAGCCTCGCGCAGCGCGCACGCACGCTCGTGCTGTCGGTCGACTACCGGCTCGCGCCCGAGGCGCGCTTTCCGGCGGCCGCGCACGATGCGTTCGACGCGGTGCGCTG
>NZ_JAAGPL010000311.1:0-6643 GCF_017104785.1 Burkholderia sp. Ac-20353
CCCTTCGCCGTCGCTCGGTGCGACGGCGGGGCCGCAACCGGGCCGGTTGCGACGAGGCCGGCCAATCGCGCCGCGCCGACCGACGCCGCCCAACGCCGGCCACACCGCGCGTCGCTGCGCGCCTCCAGATCGCCCCGGCACATCCCGCCGGCCGCCCCGCATCGCCATTTTTCTTGCCGCTTCACGGCGAAGCGCCCCCTCCTTCATCGGCCTTTCCCGCGAGACACGTTAAACTCTCCCCTCGCGTGGTGCGCCGCCCGCACCCGCCATCCATCGCCAGCCGCGTGCCACCGGGCACGTCCCGACCCTTGGAGTGAGTTTCAATGAGCGGCGGATATCCGCTTCTTCCCGCGTCCCGCATGTCGTTCCCGTCCTCGACGGTCTTCCTGATCCTCGCCGCCGCGCTGCTGTCCGGCTGCGGGCTGCTGCCGACCCAGAACCCGCCCGCGCCGATCAGCGAGGCGCTCGTCGAACCGGTCGAGGAGACCGCCGGCGAGCCGCTGACGATGCCGCCCGTGCCGGCCCCGACGCAGCCGGAGGAACCGGAAGCGCCGAAGAAGCCGCACCGCGAGGTGACGCGGCCGAAGCCCGTGCCGCGTCCCGAATCGCCGACGCCGCCGCCCCCGCCGCCAGCGCCGCTCGTCGCGACGCGCGCACTCGACCGCACCCAGATCCATGCGCTGCTCGACAGCGAAGTCGCGCGCCGCAACGGCAGGGTGATCGGTCGCGCGGTCGACATGGTGGCCGACGCGAGCGGCAAGCCGCGCGAAATGGTCGTCAACCTTCAGGGCTTCATGGGCATCGGCGACCGCAAGGTCATCTTCCCGTGGAACGTGTTCCGCTTCACGCCGGGCGGCAAGCGCGAGCCGATCGTGCTCGACGTGCCGTCGGGCGACCTGCCGCCGGCCGCTCGGCCGAAGGCCGTGCCGCTGTCGGGCTCCGCCGCGGCATCCCCCGCGACGCGGCTGCCGATGCTCGACAGCGACGTCGAACGGCCGAATGGCACGAAGATCGGCCGTGTGGTCGACGTGCTGATCGACCGTGACGCACAACCGCAGGCCGTCGTGCTCGACCTCGGCGGGTTCGTCAATACCGAGCGCCGCTCGATCGCCGCGAACTGGGCCGCGCTGCACTTCGTCACGCGCGACAAGGCACTGCATCCGCAGCTCGACCTGAACGACGCGCAGATCAAGGCGTCGCCGCCCTACGCGGTCGACAAGCCGATCGTCGCGGTCTCGCCGCCGGCCGCCGCCGCCGCGCCGGCTTCGTCTGCGAGTGCTGCCCGATGACGATCAAGCATTCCGTCAGCCTGCGCAGTCTCCGGGCCCTCGACTGGCTCAACTTCTTCGTCGCAAACGTTCAAACGGGTTTCGGCCCCTTCATCGCGTCGTACCTGGCGTCGCACAAGTGGACGCAGGGCGAGATCGGGATGGTGCTGTCGATCGGCACGATCAGCGCGATGGTGAGCCAGGTGCCGGGCGGCGCGGCCGTCGACGCGCTGAAAAACAAGAAAGGCGCCGCCGCATGGGCGATCGCGGCGATCATCCTGTCCGCGGTGCTGCTCGCCTCGAGCCCGACGATCGTGCCGGTGATCGCGGCCGAGGTGTTCCACGGCTTCGCGAGCTGCATGCTCGTGCCGGCGATGGCCGCGATCTCGTTCTCGCTGGTCGGCCGCGCGGACCTCGGCGACCGGCTCGGCCGCAACGCGCGCTGGGCGTCGATCGGCAGCGCGGTCGCGGCAGGCCTGATGGGGCTCACCGGCGAGTATTTCTCCGCGCGCGCGGTGTTCTGGCTGACCGCGGTGCTCGCGCTGCCTGCGCTGTTCGCGCTCGCGATGATCCAGCCGACTCATACGGTGATCCCGCATCGCGGGAGCAGGCACGACGAAAAAGACAAGCAGAACGACAGCGACGGCGAGCCGCGCGAGACGCTGCTCGAGCTGCTGCGCGACCGGCGCATGCTGATCTTCGCCGCGTGCGTCGTGCTGTTCCACCTGTCGAACGCGGCGATGCTCAACCTCGCGGCCGGCGAAGTGACGGCCGGCATGGGCGACAACGTGCAGCTCGTGATCGCCGCGTGCATCATCGTGCCGCAAGCGATCGTCGCGATGCTGTCGCCGTGGGTCGGCCGCTCCGCGCAGCGCTGGGGCCGCCGGCCGATCCTGCTGCTCGGCTTCTCGGCGCTGCCGGTGCGCGCGCTGCTGTTCGCCGGCGTCAGCAGCCCGTATCTGCTCGTGCCGGTGCAGATGCTCGACGGCATCAGCGCCGCCGTGTTCGGTGTGATGCTGCCGTTGATCGCCGCGGACGTCGCGGGCGGCAAGGGCCGTTACAACCTGTGCATCGGCCTGTTCGGCCTCGCGGCGGGGATCGGCGCGACCTTCAGCACGGCCGCGGCCGGCTACGTCGCCGACCATTTCGGCAATGCGGTCAGCTTCTTCGGGCTCGCCGCGGCAGGCGCGCTCGCGGTGCTGCTGGTGTGGCTCGGGATGCCGGAAACGCGGGTCGAGAACGGCGACGACGCGGCCGAGGAGCCCGCCGCCGCTTCACCCGAGCAGGCGCACTGACGCGATCCGCGCGCGGCCCTTTCCCCGCACTTTCCGCGCTCTTTCCCGATTCATGACAGCACGACGATGAATACGCTCAGGACACTCGACGAAACCCGGCAGCAGATCCAGCAATCGATCTTCGACCTGTTCAAGGGACTCTCGCTGCGCGAGCGGCTCGCGCAAGGCGGGCTGATGGCGCTGCAGGCCGTCTGCGGCGCGTGCCTCGCGTACGGGATCGGCCGCGCGCTGCACACCGAGCAGGCCGTATGGGCGGCGATCACCGCGATCGCGGTCACCCAGCACAACTATTCGGACACGATGTCGCTGTCGCGCGACCAGTTCGTCGGCGCAATGGTCGGCGGCGTGCTCGGCTTCGCGGGCGCGGCGTTCGGCGGCGGCCACGACATGCTCGCCTATGCGATCGCGGTCGCGGTCGTGATCGTCTGCTGCTGGTGCCTGAACGTCGGCAGCGCCGCGCGGCTCGGCGGCGTCACCGCGACGATCGTGATGCTGTTCCCGGGCAGCGGCCCGCTGTGGGACATTCCGCTCGTGCGGCTCGGTGAAGTGACGCTCGGCACGGTCTGCGCGCTCGGCGTGTGCTGGGGGATGTCGAAGATCGAGCGGCGCTGCTTCCGGCGCAAGTAGCGCAGCGGCGCGTGGCCGGCGCAATGGCGACGCGCGCCGGGCGCCGAACGCCCGGCGGCAGGTGATGATCAGGAGCGGTTTAGGGAACGGAACCCGGAGCCGCTACGGTCCGACCCGCAATACGAGGCCCGAGCCGATCTGCACGAGCAGGTAGTCCCCGCCGATGCCGATCCATTGATAGCCGCGCGGCGGCGGGCTCAGGTGATAGCCGCGCCAGTCGTCGACCACGTACTGGCGGTCGCGGAACTCGTCCGGCAGCCGGTCGCCCTTGTGCCAGTCGCGATGCGGCTGGTCGGCCCAGCGCGGCGGCACGTCGTCCTCGCGACGCATCTCGTGGCCGGGCGGCATGCGCTTCGGTCCGTGGCCGCGCTGCATGCCCGGGCCGCCATGGTGGTCGTGGTCGTTGCCGTTGTCGTCCTGCGCCATCGCGAGCGGCGCGGCGAAACCCGCGGCGATCAATACGGCCAACATCATGCGGTGCATCTTCATTACGCGTTCCCTCCGTGTTGTCACGTCGAATGAAATGACTGCAGGCTGCGCAATGAAGACTAGCATACGGACGGTGACACGCATGCGCGGCGCCCGGCCGCGCGCCGCTCAGGCCGCCTGTTGCTGGTACTGGATCCGGTGCAGGTGCGCGTACAGCCCGCCGACGCGCAACAGCTCGTCGTGGCTGCCCTCTTCGGCGATCTTGCCGGCCTCGAGCACGAGGATGCGGTCCGCGCGCTCGATCGTCGACAGCCGGTGCGCGATCACGAGCGTCGTGCGGCCTTCCATCAGTCGCTCGAGCGCCGCCTGCACGTGGCGTTCCGATTCGGAGTCGAGCGCCGACGTCGCTTCGTCGAGGATCAGGATCGGCGCATCCTTGTAGATCGCGCGCGCGATCGCGAGACGCTGCCGCTGGCCGCCCGACAGCCGCATGCCGTTGCCGCCGACGATCGTGTCGAGCCCGTCGGGCATCGCGGCGACCGCGTCGGCGAGGTTCGCGGCCTCGAGCGCGGCCTGCACGCGCGCGCGATCCGGCGTCTGGCCGTACGCGACGTTCGCGGCAATCGTGTCGTTGAACAGCACGACGTCCTGGCTCACCATCGCCATCTGGCTGCGCAGCGCATGGAGGTCGTAGTCGGCAACCGGCACGCCGTCGAGCAGGATCGCACCGCCCGTCGGGTCGAAGAAGCGCGGCAGCAGGTTCACGAGCGTCGTCTTGCCGCTGCCGGACGGCCCCGCGAGCGCGACCATCTCGCCCGGTGCGACCTTGAACGAGATCCGGTCGAGCGTCGGCCGCTCGGACGCGCCGTAATCGAACGACACGTTACGGAACTCGATTTCGCCGCGCGCGTGCGACAGCGGCCGCCCGCCGCCCTGCGGCTCGGCCGGCTCGTCGATCAGGCCGAAGATCAGCTCGGCCGCCGTCATCCCGCGCTGCAGCGGCTGGTTCACGTCGATCAGGTGCTTGAGCGGCGAGATCACGAGCAGCATCGACGTGACGAACGCGACGAAGCCGCCGACCGTCGTCTGGTCGTTCGACGACTGCATGACCGCGATCGTGATCACGACCGCGAGCGCGATCGACGCGAGGAACTGCGTGAGCGGCTGCGCGAGCCCGCCCGAGATCGTCATCCGCATCGCATAGCCGCGCAGGCGCTTGCTCATCGTCGTGAAGCGGTCGATCTCGTACGATTCGCCGTTGTGCACCTTGACGACCTTGTAGCCGCCGACTGTCTCCTCGACGATGTACGACAGCTCGTTGGTGAGCGTCTGGTGCTCGCGGTTCAGGCGCCGCAGCCGGCGGTTGATCTTGCTGACGAGCCAGCCAATGCCGGGCAGGATCACCGCGACGATCAGCGTGAGCCGCCAGTTCAGATAGAACAGGTAGCCGAGCAGGAAGATCACCGTCAGCGAGTCGCGCACCAGCGTGACCATCACGCCCGTCAGCACGGACAGGATCTGGTTGACCTCGAACACGATCGCGTTGATCACCGTGCTCGCCGTTTCGCGCTGGAAAAACGACGCGCCGGTGTGGATCATCCGCTTGAACATCTCGAGCCGCAGCTGCAGCAGGATCCGGTTCGAGACGTAGTTGAGCAGGTAGTTCGACGTGTACTGCGACACCGCGCGCACGAACGCGAGGCCGATCACCGCGGCCGGCACGTACCACTTCGCGCGATCGCTGCCGTGCGAGCCGAAGCCGTGGTCGAGGAGCGGCTTGAGCAGCGCGGGAATCCCGGCTTCCGTCGCCGCGACGACGCCCATCGTCATCACGGCGAGCACCACGATGCCGATGAGCGGCTTGATGTACGGCCACAGGCGCTTGAAGACCGAGGCCGGCGATGTGCCGGCCGCGTCGATGGGTTTGCGAAGCGTGTTCTGAGTTTCCAAGGCAATCCTTCTTGAGCGGCGTCGCGGCGCCCGGGGACGAAGTCGACCCGGGTCTCCGACCCCGCCGGGCGGGTGCCGAAAAGGCCCAACATAAAAGGCCCAACATTATAGCCGCACCGCCCTCGCCGGCATGGCCGCTGCTGGCGGCGGCGGGCGATGATCGCACGGGTGGCGCGGGTATACTGCCGCTCACCGTATCCTCCATCCCTCCGACGATTTCATGGCAGAACCCACCCTCGGCGTCGCCCTCATCGCCCTCAACGCGTCCGCACGGCTCGCGCAGTGCCTCGACGCGCTGGCGTTCGCCGACGACGTCGTCGTGATCGACGGCGGCAGCACCGACGACACCGTCGCGATCGCGCACGCGCACGGCGCGCGCGTGATCGTGCGAACCGACTGGCCCGGCTTCGGCGCGCAGAAGAACCGTGCGCTCGACGCGCTCTCGACCGACTGGATCCTGTCGCTCGACACCGACGAAATCGTCAGCGCGGAACTCGCGCAGTCGATCCGCGCCGCGCTCCGGCAACCGGCCGCGCAGGTCTATGCGCTCGACCGGCTGTCGAGCTTCTGCGGCCAGTGGATCCACCACAGCGGCTGGTACCCGGACTGGGTGCCGCGCCTGTTCCGGCGAGGCGCTGCGCGCTTCTCCGACGACCTCGTGCACGAGCGCCTCGTGTTCGACACGCCCGCGCAGCGCCTCACAGGCAAGCTGATGCACTACTCGTACGAGGATTTCGAGGCGGTGGTGCGCAAGCTCGACGCATACTCGAGCGCGGGCGCGCGGCAGCGCCGCGCGGCCGGCCAGCACGGCGGCTTCGGCAAGGCCGTCGCGCGCGGCCTGTGGGCGTTCGTGCGGACCTACTTGCTGCGGCGCGGTTTTCTCGACGGGCGCGCGGGCTTCATGATCGCCGTGTTCAACGCCGAAACCGTCTACTACCGGTTCCTGAAGCTCGGCCACGAACCGGCGCGCTGAGCGCCTGTGCCTTCGAGTCGCCGATCCCGCCGATCCGCTGACCCGCCGCAGCGGCGCGCGGCGGAGATCGGAAGCGCTGCGTGTAGGGAAAGAGTGGCGGA
>NZ_JAAGPL010000312.1:0-6540 GCF_017104785.1 Burkholderia sp. Ac-20353
CTCGGCCGGCGCGCGGCCGCGCTCGATGCGGCGCGCGCGCGAACCGCGGCGGACGGCAATGCGCCGTCACCCCAGCCGGAGCACGCGCCGGCGGCCAAACGGCATACGAAGGTCGCGCAACTGCTCGAGCGGATGTCGGTGATCGGCATGCGCTGGCTCGAAACGGGCATCGGCCAGCATGCGGTTGCCGAAGAAGACCGCCGGCTCCTCGAACAGTGCGGTTACGTCGACACGCGCTCGCGCGGCCTGTTCCTGAGCGGCCGGGTCGCGTGCGCACTGGTCGTGCCGTTCCTGTTCGCGGCATTCTTCGGCGCCGGCCTGACGGGTGGGCGCTGGCTGTTCGGCATGGCGCTGGCACTCGTCGTCGGCTTCATGCTGCCCAAGCTCTACCTGCGCCGCAAGGCCGCGGCGCGCCGGCAGTGCGTCGTCGACGAACTGCCGCTCCTCGTCGACATGCTGCGCCTGCTGCAGGGCGTCGGGCTGTCGCTCGACCAGAGCATCCAGGTCGTGACCAATGACTTCAAGGGGATGATGCCGGTCCTGTCGTCGGAGATGGGTATCGCGCAGCGCCAGTTCGCGGCCGGCCGCACCCGCGAGCAGTCGCTGCAGCGGCTGTCGGCGGGTTTCGAGAACGAGGACCTGCGCGCGATCGTGCGGCTGATGATCCAGGTCGACAAGCACGGCGGCGCGGTGCAGGAGCCGCTGAAGCAGTTCGGCGACCGGTTGCGCGAGACGCGCCGCGCGATGCTGCGCGAGCGCATCGGCCGCCTGACGGTGAAGATGACGGGCGTGATGATCGTCACATTGCTGCCCGCGCTGCTGATCGTGACGGCTGGCCCGGGCGTGATCTCGGTATTGCACGCGCTTGCCCAGGCGCGCCACTGATGCGGCGGATGGAAGGAACGAAGATGAACGGGATCGGTGGAATCGTGAAACTGGCGGGCGTGGCGGCGATGGTCGGCCTGCTCGGTGCATGTTCGGCGTTCAAGGAGAGCGGCTATGGCGTTGGCGCGCAGGCGGAGCGTGCGGCGCTGATGGATGCGGCCGGCCAGAAGCAGGCCGCGCCCGACACGCCCGGCATGTACCTCGGCCTGATCGAGCGGATGCAGGCGCAGGGGCTCTATTACGCGTCGCTCGCGCATATCGACGCGTACGAGAAGCAGTACGGCGCGTCGCCCGAATCGATCCTGTTGCGCGCCGACGCGCTGCGCATGACCGACCAGCCGGCCGCGAGCGCGGCTGTCTACACGCAATTGCTGAACACGCCGCTCGCCGCGCGCGGCTATCGCGGGCTCGGGCTGATCGCCGGCGCCGCGGGCGATTTCGAACGCGCCGCGCAGGCGCTGTCGCAGGCATCGGTGCTCGCGCCGACCGATGCGTCGATGCTGTCCGACCTGGCCTACGCGAAGCTGCGCTGCGGCGACGTGCAGGGGGCGCGCGTGCCGCTGATGAAGGCCGCCGAGCTCGACCAGAACAATCCGAAGATCATCAGCAACCTGACGCTGTACCTGCTCGCGTCCGGCCGCGCGCGCGACGCGCAGAAGCTGATGAACCAGCAGAAGCTGGCGCCGGAGGTGCGCAACGACATCCGTAGCGATGCGACGAAGATCATCGCGGCATCGCACGCATCGCGGCGCATGGCGCCCGCGCCGGTCGCGACGGTCGCGACGGCCGTCGGGTCGGGCAGCGTCGTCGATGTCGCCGGAAGCGGCGGCGCGAAGCGCACGTCGCCGGTGGCGAGCATTCAGGGATTCGATCAAACCGCGCCGCTGCTGCAGCGGTTTGCACAATGACAAGACAATCGGGGACAACAAACATGAACGACAACAACAGGAATCTCGAGCGCTCGGCACGCGTACGCCGGGGTGTCGCGCTGCTCGTGCTCGTCGGCGCGGCCGCTGCCGCGCATGCGCAGCAGCAGAGCGCGCCGAGCGCCGCGGAAGTCGGCCATTCGACCGAAGCATTGCTCGCGTTGCAGCGGGACAACCAGGCAGCGAGCCCGGCGCTGCCGATGCTCGGCGACGCCGCGTCGCTTGCGTACCAGCGCTATCTCGATTCGTTCAAGAACAAGATCCCCGATTCGATGGGCTCGCCGCTGAACGCGAACGGCGGCGGAGCGCCGGGCGGGCAGGGCGCCGCGCAATCGTCGTATTGAGGCGGTGATGCGTTCGGCTCGATCGACCGGTTCCTGCGCCCGCCCGCGCGACCGGCGGCGGATGGGCGGTCAGCGCGGCGCCGTGGCGGTTCTGGCGGCCGTGTGGGTGCTTCTGGCGGTGGTGGTGCTGGGAGCAATCGATATCGGCAATCTGTTCTTCCAGCGCCGCGACCTGCAGCGGATCGCGGACATGTCCGCGCTCGCCGCCGCGCAGCGCATGGACGACCAGTGCGCGCAACCGACCACGACCGCCACGCAGAATGCGTCGGCAAACGGATTCGATCCGAAGGCATCGGGTAACTCGATGTCGATCGTCTGCGGCCGCTGGGATGTGGCGGCGTTTCCGAATCCGCCGTACTTCGGCAGTGCGTCGAGCCAGCTCAATGCGGTTCAGGTCACGCTGTCGAAGCCGGTGCCGTTCTTTTTCCTCGGGCCGAAGCGCACCGTCACCGCGACGTCGATCGGCAAGGAAGTCAATCCGGATGCGTTCACGCTCGGGACATCGCTCGTGACGCTGCAAGGCGGCCTGGTGAACAACGTCCTTGGTGCATTGCTCGGGGCGAATCTCAACCTGAGCGCGCTGTCGTACCAGGGGCTCGCGACCACGCAGATCGCGCTGAAAGATCTCGTCGTGGCGGCCAACGTCGGGACGGTGGACCAGCTCGCGAACGTGCAGGTGACGGCGGGCGGCTTCGCGCAGTTGCTGGTCACTGCGCTGTCGAAGACGCAGGTGGCCAACGTGAACGCGGGTGTCGCGACGAGCGCGCTGCAGGCGATCGCGAAAGTCGCGGTGGGCACGACGACGGTGAACGTGCTGAGCAACGGCTCGACGCCCGGCGTGCTGGCGGTGGGGCTGGCGAACAAGCAGGCGGCCGCGGATGCGCGCGTCACGCTGCTCGATGCGCTGATGGTCGCGGCCGAGGTGGCGGCCGCGGGGCAGCCGGCCATCAACGTCAACACGGGTGTGAATCTCGGTCTCGTGAACGCGACGTTGCAGGTGCAGATCATCAAGCCGCCGGTGCTGGCCGTGGGCGAGGGCGGCATCGATCCGACCACGGGCACGTGGCGCACGCAGGCGAGCACGGCGCAAATCCGGCTGTATCTGAATGCCGATCTGGGTACGACGAACATCACGATCCTGAACCTGCTCGGACTCGGCTGGCTGAACAATTTCCTCAACAAGATCGTCAGTGCGGACGTCCATCTGCCGATCTATCTCGAAGTCGCGCCCGGCACCGCGTGGCTGGTGTCGACCAATTGCGCGCCGACCCAGGCGGCGAGCCGAGCTGTGGTCGGTGTGCAGACGGGCGTCGCCAACCTTTGCATCGGGGATACGCCGCCGAACATGAGCGCCCAGCAACCGTTCAGTTGCACCGTTCCGGCGACGATTCTGTCGGCCAGCGTGCTGGGCACGACTGCCGTCCAGGTGAAGGCAAACCTCGCATTGCCGGCATCCGTGCCGTCCAGCAGTTCGGCAACGCTGACGTTCAACGGTGTGACCGGCGATTCCGACGATTACCAGACGACGAACGCCAACGCAGTGGGTTCGGTGCTGACCAATGCGTTGTCGGGGGTTGCGAGCAGCCTCGCATCGACGAACGGGCTGGCACTGTATATCGGTGGAGCCTCGGTTCAGCTCGGCACGATGCTGGATCCGCTGATCTCGTTGCTGACGGGTGCGTTGGCCCCGTTGCTTTCCGCCCTCGACCAGATCATCGTTCCGCTGCTGAATCTGCTCGGCGCCCAGGTCGGTGTCTCGACGGTGCACAATCAGGCGCTGACCTGTGGCGTCGCGCAAACGGTAAGTAATTAGAGAAGTCAGATCAATCCGATGAGAACCACGCCCGCAATCGAAGAGCTCGACCTGTACGTCTGGGAAGGCAAGGCGGACATCGTCGACCGCGTCGCCCGCTGCATGGCGAGCTTCGACGTCGAAGTGATCCGCGCCGACAACGCGGAAATCTCGCCCGAACGTGCCGCGCTGCGTCCGTCGCTCGCGATCATCAGCGTGACGATGATCGAAAGCGGCGCAGCGTTCCTGCGCGACTGGCAAGCCAATATCGGCATGCCGGTCGTCTGGGTCGGCGCCGCGCGCGACCACGGCTCGTCACAGTATCCGCCCGAGTATTCGCACATCCTGCCGCTCGACTTCACCTGCGCGGAACTGCGCGGGATGGTCGGCAAGCTCGTCACGCAGCTGCACGCGCACGCCGCGGAGACGCTGCGCCCGTCCGAGCTCGTCGCGCATTCGGAATCGATGCAGGCGCTGCTGCATGAAGTCGATACGTTCGCCGACTGCGACACCAACGTGCTGCTGCACGGCGAAACCGGCGTCGGCAAGGAGCGCATCGCGCAACTGCTGCACGACAAGCACGCGCGCTACCGGCTCGGCGAATTCGTGCCCGTCAACTGCGGTGCGATTCCTGACGGCCTGTTCGAATCGCTGTTCTTCGGGCATGCGAAAGGATCGTTCACCGGCGCGGTGGTTGCGCATAAAGGCTATTTCGAACAGGCCGCCGGCGGCACGCTGTTCCTCGACGAAGTCGGCGACCTGCCGCTCTACCAGCAGGTCAAGCTGCTGCGCGTGCTCGAGGATGGCGCGGTGCTGCGGGTCGGTGCGACGTCGCCGATCAAGGTCGATTTCCGACTCGTCGCCGCGAGCAACAAGAAGCTGCCGCAGCTCGTGAAGGACGGCCAGTTCCGCGCCGATCTCTATTACCGGCTCGCGGTGATCGAGCTGAGCATCCCGTCGCTCGAGGAGCGCGGCGCGGTCGACAAGATCGCGCTGTTCAAGTCGTTCGTCGCGCAGGTCGTCGGCGACGAGAAGCTCGCGCAGCTCCCGGACCTGCCGTACTGGCTCGCGGACGCGGTCGCCGACAGCTATTTCCCCGGCAACGTGCGCGAATTGCGCAACCTCGCCGAACGTGTCGGCGTGACGGTCCGGCAGACGGGCGGCTGGGATGCCGCGCGGCTGCAGCGCCTGGTCGCGCATGCGCGGAGCGTCGGGCAGCCGGTGCCGGCGGAGAGCGCGGCCGAGGTCTTCGTCGACCGCAGCAAGTGGGACATGGGCGAACGCAGCCGCGTGATCGCGGCGCTCGACGCGAATGGCTGGCGCCGCCAGGACACCGCGCAGCAGCTCGGCATCAGCCGCAAGGTGCTGTGGGAAAAAATGCGCAAATACCAGATCTTCGACGAGGAGCCCGAGACCCGCGAAAGTGAATAATTAATGAGATAATGCAGCGCAAAATTACAACGAGTCGGTGCGGGAATCACATTACATGAGCCAGATTACGGGGTTGGGGCGAGCAAGCCTGTTGCTCGTCATGTTGGGAGGCATGCAGTGCGCGTACGCGCAAGGGTTGGCGGGTGATGCATCGGCGGCGGTGCAACCGGCGGCGGCACCTGTCGTCGCGATTCCGTCGATCGATCCGCAGGCACAGACGCCGATGCAGGCGGGCGACACGACCGGCCAGAGCACGGTCGACGAACTGCAGCGCCAGATCCAGGCGCATTCGCTGACGGAAATGCGCACCAGCTACAGCGGCAGCTATGGCGCGAGCCTGTTGTTCAACGTGAAGGACGGCGCGTACTACATCGCGCTGTTTCAGCAGAAGGCGTTCTGGCGCGTGATCAAGTCCTACGACGACGCGCGCGCGGAAGCGATCTACCGCGATTTCTCGCGCCAGGCCGAGCGACTGTCCGTCAACGAATTGCGCGCGGCGCGGCTGGAATCGCAGAAGGCGCAGACGGATCGCCAGATCGATGCGGCACAGGAACGCGCGCGGCGTCTGCAGGCGGACATTTCGATCGCGCGCGAACAGCAGACGGCCGTTGCGGACCGTCAGAAAACGGTGCGCAGCGAAACCACGGCGCTGCAGGCGCAGCAGGCGGAACTGCAGTCGCAATTGCGTGCATTGCAGCAGCAGGTGCGTTCGCTGCAGCGTGAGGCCGACGCCGGCTTGCCGAACGTGCACTGAGTGCGCGGCGCGGACCGGGTGGCTGCGGCGACATGCCGCGCCGGCGCCCGCGTGCGGCACAAAAAAAGGGCAAGCCCGTGGGCTTGCCCTTTTGCGTTTTTGGCGGTTATTGACGTTACTGGCCGTCCGGCACGATACGCCGGCGCCGGGTGACGATCACCGGACCGTTGCTGTTGCGCGGTTCCGACGGTGCGGAAGCGGCCGACGGGTCGCCGGCATCGCGCGGCGCGCCGTAACCTTCGCGCGGTTCGCGCGGCGCATAGCCTTCACGAGGCTCACGCGGCGCATAGCCTTCACGAGGTTCACGCGGCGTATAACCTTCACGCGGCTCGCGCGGTGCGTAGCCTTCGCGTGGCTCGCGCGAACCGTAACTGTCGCCGCGCGATTCGCGGGAGCCGCCGTGCGAGC
>NZ_JAAGPL010000313.1:0-5967 GCF_017104785.1 Burkholderia sp. Ac-20353
TCGTGGTGCCGCGTCTCGGCGCGCTGTTCGACGCGTCGCCGTTTCGCGCGCGCTTCGAGGCGAAGGGCCGCTTTGCCGGCTATCTTGCGCGGATTCCGACGTTCGTGATCACCGCGCCGCATCCGGCCTTTGCCGGTGTGTCTCGGCTGCTCGCCCGCGCACTGGGCGAAAGCGGCTGACGCGTGGTGCGGTGGTGCGCCGCCATGCACCGCCCCTGCGCACGGTGCCGGCGAAGTCACCCGACCCCGTGCACCGAGTTGTGCTGTATTGCACCAATTTCACTCGCGCCGCGCATGAACGCGGTGCGCGTCGACGCACCCGAAACGCGCGATGCCGCGCCGCAACGCCGGTGGCATGCCGCTTGCTTTTTGTTCACTTGACATGCGGGGCACCCCGCACGCTGAAGGTCAAGGAGACGTCGGAATGCGGAAGATGAAGCTGGTGATGGTCGGCAACGGCATGGCGGGCGTGCGCACGCTCGAGGAGCTGTTCAAGCTGGCCCCTGATCTGTACGACGTCACGGTGTTCGGCGCCGAGCCGCATCCGAACTACAACCGGATCCTGCTGTCGCCGGTGCTGGCCGGCGAGCAGACGCTCGAGCAGATCGTGCTGAACGATTATGCGTGGTACGAACAAAACGGCGTGAAGCTGCTGACCGGCCGCAAGGTCGTGAAGATCGACCGCGTGCGCCGGGTCGTGGTGGCCGACGACGGCACCGAGGCGCCGTACGATCGCCTGCTGCTCGCGACCGGCTCGAATCCGTTCATGCTGCCGATCCCGGGGATCGGGCTCGGCGGTGTGCTCGGCTATCGCGACATCGCCGATACGGAGGCGATGATCGACGCGTCGTCGCGCTATCGCCACGCGGTCGTGATCGGCGGCGGGCTGCTCGGCCTCGAAGCGGCGAACGGCCTGAAGGTGCGCGGAATGGACGTGACGGTCGTCCACCTCGCGCCAACGCTGCTCGAGCGCCAGCTCGACGCGACCGCGGGCGAGCTGCTGCGCAAGTCGCTGGAAGCGCGCGGCCTGAAGTTCCTGATGTCGAGGCAGACCGCCGCGCTCGAAGGTGAAAGTGAAGGCGACGGCGCGGACGGTGGCGGCCGCGTGCGCGCGATCCGCTTCGCGGACGGCGACACGCTCGACGCCGATCTCGTCGTGATGGCAGTCGGCATCCGGCCGAACACCGAGCTTGCGGAAAGCGCAGGCCTCTACTGCAATCGCGGGATCGTCGTGAACGACACGATGCAGACCTACGATCCGCGCATCTACGCGGTCGGCGAATGCGTGAGCCACCGCGGCATCGCGTACGGGCTCGTCGCGCCGCTGTTCGAGCAGGCGAAGGTCGCGGCGAACCATCTCGCGGAATTCGGCATCGGCCGCTATGCGGGCTCGGTCACGTCGACGAAGCTGAAGGTGACGGGCATCGATCTCTATTCCGCAGGCGATTTCCTAGGCGGCGAAGGCACCGAGGACATCACGCTGTCCGATCCGCTCGCGGGCGTCTACAAGAAGATCGTCATCAAGGATGACAAAATTGTCGGCGCATGCCTGTACGGCGACACGGCAGACGGCGCGTGGTATTTCAAGCTGCTGCGCGAGGGCCGCAACATCACGGACATCCGCGACACGCTGATGTTCGGCGAGACGAGCCTCGGCGACACGGGGCACAGCGGCGTCACGCATGCGGCGGCGATGCCCGACACCGCCGAGGTGTGTGGCTGCAACGGCGTCTGCAAGGGCACGATCGTCGGCGCGATCAAGCAGAAGGGCCTGTTCACGCTGGAAGACGTGCGCAAGCACACGAAGGCGTCCGCGTCGTGCGGCTCGTGCACGGGCCTCGTCGAGCAGATCCTGATGTCGACGCTCGGCGGCGACTATTCAGCGTCGCCGAAGGCGAAGCCCGTGTGCGGCTGCACCGATCGCACGCACTCCGAAGTGCGCGCCGCGATCCGCGAGCACAAGCTGCTGTCGGTGCCGGCCGCGATGCACTTTCTCGAATGGCGCACGCCGAACGGCTGTGCGACCTGCCGCCCGGCGCTCAACTATTACTGCATCAGCACGTGGCCGCACGACGCGAAGGACGATCCGCAGTCGCGCTTCATCAACGAGCGCGCGCACGCGAACATCCAGAAGGACGGCACCTATTCGGTCGTGCCGCGCATGTGGGGCGGCGTGACGACCGCCGACGAGCTGCGCCGCATCGCCGACGTCGTCGACAAGTATGCGATCCCGACCGTCAAGGTCACGGGCGGGCAGCGCATCGACCTGCTCGGCGTGAAGAAGGAGGACCTGCCGGGCGTCTGGCACGATCTCGGGATGCCGAGCGGGCACGCGTATGCGAAGGCGCTGCGCACCGTGAAGACCTGCGTCGGCTCCGAATGGTGCCGCTTCGGCACGCAGGATTCGACGCTGATGGGCCAGCAGCTCGAACGCGCACTGTGGCGGATGTACGCGCCGCACAAGGTCAAGCTCGCGGTGTCCGGCTGCCCGCGCAACTGCGCGGAATCGGGGATCAAGGACGTCGGCGTGATCGGCGTCGATTCCGGCTGGGAAATCTACGTCGGCGGCAACGGCGGCATCAAGACCGAAGTCGCGCAGTTCTTCTGCAAGGTGAAGACGCACGACGAAGTGCTCGAATATGCGGGCGCGTTCCTGCAGCTGTATCGCGAGGAAGGCTGGTATCTGGAGCGTACCGTGCACTACCTCGAACGCGTCGGCCTCGACTACGTGAAGGCGCGCGTGCTCGACGATGCCGATAACCGCCGCGCGCTGTGGGAGCGCCTGCAGTTCGCGCTGAAGGACGAACCCGACCCGTGGCACGACACCGACGACGCGCAGGTCGACCTGCGCCAGTTCACGCCGATCGCAGTCGAGACGGCCGGCCGTTGATGCCGGCGCAATAGCCAGGATAGCCAGGAAAGCCAGGAAACCGAACGATGTCCACTTTAGAACCCGACTGGATCGCGGTCTGCCGGATCGACGACATTCCCCCGCTCGGCGCACGCGTCGTCAAGCGGGCCGAGGGCGCGCCCGTCGCGTTGTTCCGCACCACGGGCGACCGCGTATTCGCGCTGCTCGACCGCTGCCCGCATCGCGGCGGCCCGCTGTCGCAGGGCATCGTCCATGGCGAACAGGTGACTTGCCCGCTGCACGGCTTCAACGTCGCGTTCGGCAACGGCTGCGCGCTGCCGCCTGATGACGGCTGCACGCCCGTGTTCAGCGTCGCATGCGACGGTGACGCGGTGCTGCTCAAGCGCAGCGAACTCGCGTCGCTCGCCGTCGGCGACGACGACGCGCCCGCCACGCCCGCGTGCGCCGAACCGGGGCACGATGCATGACAGAAGCGGCAGCGACGCAGGACAGGCCGGATCTGCAGGAAACCCGCTCGACGTGCTGCTACTGCGGCGTCGGCTGCGGCGTGATCATCCAGACGCGCGCCGACGCCGACGGACGTCACGCGATCGTCGGCGTGCGCGGCGACCCCGATCATCCGGCGAACTTCGGCCGGCTGTGCTCGAAGGGCAGCACGCTGCACCTGACCGCCGCGCCCGAGCGCTATGCGCAGACCCGTGCCGCGCATCCCGAGTTGCGGCGCTCGCGCGATGCGGCGCGCGAGCGCGTGTCGTGGGACGACGCGCTCGACCACGTCGCCGCGCGTTTCGCGCGGATCGTCGAGCAGCACGGCCGAGATGCGGTCGGCATCTATATTTCGGGCCAGCTGCTGACCGAGGACTATTACGTCTTCAACAAGCTCGCGAAGGGCCTGATCGGCACCAACAACATCGATTCGAATTCGCGGCTGTGCATGAGCTCGGCCGTGGTCGGCTACAAGAAATCGCTCGGCGCGGATGCGCCGCCGTGCAGCTACGACGATCTCGATCACGCGGGCACGGTGCTGATCGCCGGCGCGAACCCGGCGTTCGCACATCCGATCCTGTACCGCCGGCTCGAGGCCGCGCGCGAGCGCAATCCGGCGCTGAAGGTAATCGTCGCCGATCCGCGCCGCACCGATTCCGCGAGCGACGCGACGCTGCACCTCGCGTTGCAGCCCGGCACCGACGTCGCGCTGTTCAACGCGATGCTGCACGTGCTGGTATGGGACGGCGCGGTCGACCGCGCGTTCATCGACGCGCACACGAACGGCTTCGACGCGGTGCGCGACAGCGTGCGCGAATGGTCGCCGGCCGTCGCGGCGCAGGTTTGCGGGCTGCGCGCCGACGACATCGTGAAGGCCGCGCGCTGGTTCGCCGAAGGCCCGTCGCTGTCGCTGTACTGCCAGGGGCTGAACCAGTCGGCGGACGGCACGCACAAGAACGTCGCGCTGATCAACCTGCATCTCGCGACCGCGCAGATCGGCAAGCCGGGCGCGGGGCCGTTCTCGCTGACCGGGCAGCCGAACGCGATGGGCGGCCGCGAAGTGGGCGGGATGGCGACGCTCGGCTCCGCGCACCGCGACCTCGCGAACCCGGACGACCGCGCGGAAATCGCGCGGCTGTGGGGCGTCGACGACGTGCCGGCGCAGCCGGGCCTCACCGCGGTCGAGATGTTCGAGCGGCTCGCTGAAGGCGACCTGAAAGCCGTGTGGATCGTCTGCACGAACCCCGCGCATTCGCTGCCGAACCAGGCAGCCGTGCGCGCGGGGCTCGCGCGCGCGGAATTCGTCGTGCTGCAGGACGCGTATGCGCACACGGGCACCGCACCGTACGCCGACGTGCTGCTGCCCGCGGCGACGTGGGGCGAGAAGGACGGCACCGTCACCAATTCCGAGCGGCGCATCTCGCGCGTGCGCGCAGCCGTCGAACCGCACGGCGATGCGCGCGCGGACTGGAAGATCGCCGCCGAGGTCGGCCGCCGGCTCGAGGCGCGGCTCGCGCCGGGCCGTGCGACGCTGTTTCCGTACGCGGATGCGGAAGCGGTGTGGAACGAGCATCGCGCGACGACCACTGGACGCGATTGCGACATCGGCGGGCTGTCATGGCCGCTGCTCGAATCCGACGGCCCGCAGCAATGGCCGTTTCCGGCAGGCGCGGCGCGTGGCGCCTCACGCCTTTATGCCGACGGCCGTTTCCCGACCGCCGACGGCCGCGCGCGCTTCATCGTGACGCCGTACCAGGCGGTCGCGGAAGCCGTCGATTCGCGCTACCGCTTCGCACTGACGACGGGCCGGCTGCGCGACCAGTGGCATGGCTGCAGCCGCACGGGCAGCGTGCCGAAGCTGTTCGCGCATGCACCGGCGCCGACCGTCGACCTGAATCCCGGCGACTGCGCGCGGCTCGGCGTCGGCGCGCACGATTTCGTGCACCTGACGTCGCGCCGCGGCAGCATGCTGCTGCCCGCGCGCGCCGACGACGCGATCGCGCCCGGCCAGGCGTTCACGCCGATGCACTGGGGCGACGAGTTCGTGTCCGGCGTTGCGGGTAATCGCGTCGGCGCGGGCGTCAATACGGTGACGTCGCCCGTGCTCGATCCGTACTCGCGCCAGCCGGAACTGAAGCACGCGGCGATCAAGCTGCTGAAGGCCGACCTGCCGTGGCGCTGGCTGATCGCCGCGCGGCTGCCGGCCGACGAGCTGCTAAGCCGGCAGCAGCAATTGCGCGCGCTGTTCGCGCGGTTCCCGTATGCGAGCTGTGTGCCATTCGGCACCGACGCATACGGCGGACTCGCGTGGCGCGCGGCCGCTTACGAGCCGGTGCCCGTCGAACTGCAGCGCGAGGTCGAGGCGCTGCTCGGTTTGCCCGAGCACGCGGCCGACGTGATGAGCTACGGCGATGCGCGGCGCGGCACGGGCCGCCGCGTGCGCGTCGTCGACGGCGCACTGACCGCGTTCTCGGTGTCAGGCGCGGCCGGTGCGACCGAGGACAGCGCAGCCGTGCTGCGCGACTACGTCGACAGCGGCGCGAGCGTCGGCGCGATCGGCCGGATGCTGCTGTTCGCGGGGCGCGTGCCGCTGCAGGCCGCGCCCGCGCG
>NZ_JAAGPL010000314.1:0-241 GCF_017104785.1 Burkholderia sp. Ac-20353
CCTGAAAAAAAAAAAACGCCTCTCCCTTCTCGTTCACTTCGCTGCGCCTCACCTTCCTTGTTGCTCTACCCCTCTCTTTTACCCCTATCCTTCAACTTTCGCTCCTCCCCATCATTTCCTCTCCCTCCCCTTCATCCCTCCTCTTCCTCTTATCTCCTTGCCCCTCTCCCATCCCCTTCTACTGTTTCCTCCTTCTTTCGTCCACTCGCTGTCCCTCTGCTCTCTCCTTTGCTCGCTTATC
>NZ_JAAGPL010000315.1:0-6500 GCF_017104785.1 Burkholderia sp. Ac-20353
CTGGGCCTGTGGCCGTCGCTCGGCGAGCTGGCCGCGGACTACAGCACCGGCACCGGCGAGCAGCGCCAGGTCGCGCTGTCGTCGCGCGTGACCGTCGAGATGAACACGCAGACGCGGCTCGACGTGATCGCGACGCAGGCCGACCGCGGCGTCAAGCTTGTAGCGGGCGAGGCGGAGGTCGATGCGGCGCCGCCCGTGGCCGGCCGCGTCGACGCGCTGCGGCCGGTGACCGTCGTCGCCGGCGTCGGCCGGCTGCGCGCGGAGGTTGCCCGCTTCAACGTGCGCCGCACGAACGACCAGGTGTGCGTGACCTGTCTGTCCGGCACGGTCGCGCTCGATCATCCGGGTGGGCGGCGTGCGCTCGGCGCGAACGAGCAGGTGACCTACGACGACCGCGGCGTGCAGCCGGTGTCGCGCGTCGATTCGGGCGCCATCACTGCGTGGCGTCGCGGCATGCTCGTGTTCAACGGCGTGCCGCTTTCCGACGTGATCGCCGAGATCAACCGCTATCGCCGCGGCAAGGTCGTGCTGCGCAGCGCGTCGCTCGGCGCGAACCGGATGCAGGCGCAGTTTCCGATCAACCGGCTGGATGATGTGATCGATATGCTCGGCAACCTTTACGGCGCGCACGTGACGCGGCTGCCGGGGAATATCGTGCTGCTGAGCTGAGCCCCGCAAGCCGCCGGGACAATCTCGCGCTTTCCCTTCACCGATCCATTCCACGGCGCCGAATTCGTTGCGACATGCGTCAGCGATGCTTCCCCGGCGCTCCGCGATTGCATTCCGAAGCGCTGGTTCCAACTCCACCATGCGCGTGACGGCAGCCAAAACCCACCAGCCCCGATCGGGACTGGATTACGGAATCGGGAGATTGGGATCGGATTTTAGGGGCGGATCTATTTTTGAAGGCGTCGGGCCGGTGCGGTGCACCGATTACCGCGTGTTCTAGCGAAACGGTCGGTCAGCTGTAATCGCCAAAACAGTGTGGCCTGACAGGCGCCGCGTCGCTGTGGCGCACCGCCGATTGAACGTACAATAATAGTTATTATAATGACAGTTATCGACAATTTTCGCTGGTAACGGTCATCAGAATGCTTTTTAAGCTAGCAACGCCTCAGGAAGTCGCCGGCGAACTCGGACAACGCCTCCGGACGCGCCGTCTGTCCCTGAATCAGTCGCAGGCCGAAACGGCCGCGCGGGCGGGCGTATCCCTTGGCGCCCTACGCAACCTCGAGCGGAATGGTCTGGTCACCGTCGAGGTTCTGTTGCGCGTGGCGGGCACGCTCGGACTCCTTCAGCAGTTCGAGCCGGTATTCGTGACCCGACCGGTCAGCATCGAGCAGATGGAAACCGCCAGCCGCTCGCGCCGCCGCGCCAGCCGCAAAAAGGACGAAGCATGAAGAAGCTCACCGTGACCTACACCGGCTGGGGCGAGCGCTTCCCACTGGCGCTGCTGGCCGACGACGGCCGCGCTCTGCTGTTCCAGTACACGCCAGAGGCTCTGGCCCGCGGGCTCGAACTGTCGCCCTACCACCTGGAACTGTCGCGCGACGCGTACGGCGATTTTCCGATGCACCAGCATCGCCTGCCCGGTCTCGTGAGCGATGCGCTACCGGACGGCTGGGGCATGCTTCTGATGGATCGTCTCTTCCGGAGGAATGGCATCAATGTCGCCACGGTCTCGCCGCTCGACCGTTTGGCCTTCATCGGTGAAGATGCGATGGGGGCGTTAGCGTTCGAGCCACCGGGCGCTCAACGTCTCGAAAAGCGCGACGTCGAACTGCTCCGAATCGCCAATGGTGTGCGCCACGTCCTTGCGGGAAACAGCGAGGATATGCTTCGTGAACTGGCGCTGATGGGCGGGTCTCCACACGGTGCCCGTCCAAAGGTTCGCCTGACCTTCGATCTCGCCAGTGGCGCCGTGTCGACGGCGGAAGATGCGCCGGGCACGCCGTGGCTGGTGAAGTTTCCGGGCCAGGGCGAGGACGCGGAGGTGTGCGCGATCGAATACGTGTACGCGGACATGGCCCGCCGGGCGGGCATCCCTATGCCGGCCACGCACTTCTTCGCCCTCGCCGAGGATCTAACCGCGTTCGGCATCGAGCGCTTCGACCGCGCCGACGGGATGCGGGTGCCGGTGCATACGGTTTCCGGGCTGGCGCACGCCGATTTTCGGCAGCCGAGGATCGACTACCTGTCTGTGCTCCGTCTCACCCGCCTGCTGACAGCTGACGAGCGCGAGGTATTGGAGATGTACCGCCGCTGCGTGTTCAACGTAGCCTTTCACAACCGGGACGACCACTCCAAGAACCTGTCGTTCCTGATGCGACGGAACGGCGCGTGGGGCGTTGCTCCCGGATACGACCTTACGTTCAACGAGGGTCCCGCCGGTTATCACCACATGGATGTCTGCGGCGAGGCAATGCGGATCGAGGGCTCACACCTGCTCGACCTGGCATCAAAGGCGGGACTCAAACGGGGCGATGCCATGACGGTCATCGATCAGGTATGCGAGGCTGCCAGTCATTTCCCGAGCGCAGCTCGCAACATGCCCATTCGCAAAGCAACCTGGAGCCACGTTTCGGAGAAGGTCGCGCACTCGCGCGGGCTGGTTGGCAGACACCCGTAAGTCAGCGCACTGTCGATGACGTTCTGAGTTAGCCCGCCGACTCAGGCGATGTGTCGGTGCCGGTGTGTTGCACCGATTACCGCATTCTCCAGCGAATCGGTCAGTAAATTGTAATCTGCGTAACGTACCATATAGCGAACATTAATGGATGTTTTTAGCTTAACGTCTCAAATATAGAACGTTATTTGCATCTGGTTGATGTTCCGTATACGATACATTATCAGCGTTGTCCCCGATAATGCACTGGATATTGAACATGAATCTCGCCGAACTGGGGGAAGCCTTCCGTCGTGCGCGCATGGCTGCCAACCTGACGCAACAGCAAGTTGCCGATATCAGCGGCGTGACGCGCGGCCGCATCAGCATGTTCGAGACGGGGACGCTGCCGGAAATCGGTGCGGTCAAGATGCTCAGCCTTTTCGACGCGGTCGGGTTGGAATTGAGCGCCCGACGACCGGGTCATCAGCGCACGCTCGACGACGTCCTGAGTGAGCCCGCCGACTCAGAGGGTGTGCCGATGCGCCAGCGCGTACGCACAAACGCCATGCAGCGTCTGAAGGCCTCTGAGGGCAAGCCATGAGCCGCGCAACCCTGGACGTCTATGTGAGCGGCCGGCAGGTGGGCACGCTAACCGAGGAGGCCGGGCAGTACGTCTTCACCTACCTGCCCGACGTTCCGCCGGCAGACCTCGTCTCCCTGCTTATGCCAGTGCGGGCGGCGTCGTACACCTGGAAGACGCTACATCCCTTCTTCCAGATGAATCTGCCGGAAGGCTTCAAGAAGGATCTGATGATCCGCCGTCTTGGTCCGCACGCTGATGTAAGCGACTTTGGTCTGCTTGCACTCACCGGTGCGAACACGATCGGTCGCGTTCAGGTGATTCCGCGAGGGGCCACGCCTGAGGTCGCGACCAGCAAAGCCGACATGGCCGGATTGCTCGCGTCAGCTGACTCGCGCGACAACCTTCTGCGAATGCTTGAAGGCGGAGTCGCGGAAGGGGTATCGGGCGTCATGCCAAAGGTACTCGTTCGTCCGGGCGACAGGGCGACGGTCTGGACCGACGAGTTCATACTGAAGACGGGCTTTGACGATCTGCCGGGGCTTGCGATCAACGAATACCTGTGCCTGGAAGTCGCACGCGAAGCCGGCCTTGACGTGCCCGAGGCACGATTGTCCGACGACGGACAGGTCCTCGCCGTGCGTCGCTTTGACCGCACGGCGGATCACTTGATGCTGGCGGTGGAGGACTACTGCGCGCTCCGACCCAACGACGCGGTCAACAAGTACAAAGGGTCACTGGAGGATCTCGCCAAGCTTAGCAACACCTATGTGCCGCGGGCGGCGCAAAAGGACAATGCCCGGTGTCTCTACGCGCTGATCATGCTGAACTACGCAATTCGCAATGCGGACGCTCATCTGAAGAATTTCGCGCTCATCTACACGAGCGTCGACGATGTTCGGCTGGCGCCGGTCTATGACGTTCTAAGTGGGACGGTCTACCCGAAGTACGCAACGCATTTGCCGGCGCTCACGCTACAGGGCAAACGTGTTTGGGCTTCGGGCAGCATGCTGACCGCATTTGGGGGCGCACGGCTGGGCTTGAGCAAGGCAGACATGGACGAGGCGCGCGAGCGGATCACGAGGGCTGTGCATATCGTCGCGCTGAAGGTCAAAGAATTTGCGAGCAGTCACCCGAGCTTTCGCGAAGTTGCAAAGGGCATGCTGAACGCGTGGGGGAGCGGGCTCGCGGACATCAAGCCCGACGCCAAGCCAGGAAAGACCAGTCCGGTGCCGTTGCGCGAGCAGATCGGCATGTCCGACCCCGACCCGGCAGCCCGGCGCAAGGAGGCGAATCCGTACGCGAGCGTCGATGGTGCTTTCAGTTACAAGTCCCGATAGGCCGCTCTATCGTAAGCGTGTCGCCGCGCCGGCCTCAGCGGCTTGGCCACCACCTCCCACCGAAGACATTTCCGACCGCGTCACCGATTCCCCCGACCTCGACCCGCCACTCTGCGGGTTACACACACCCAATCCGACTTGATCCATGAGGGCCGGCAAAAGCCCGGCCGCGTGTTCGCGGCCGGGCGGTGCGTCGCCGGACCCCGGGGCGTGGGTGGCAAAGCGCCTCGCGCGGGTTCGCCCGCGCGGGGAGGTCGGGTGCATTGGGCTTCGGGCGGTGACGTGAAAATGACGATATCGAGACCGGATGATCGGGGGCGGCGCGCGCAGGACGCGGACGAAGCGATCCGCGAAGGCGCGATTCGCTGGCTGCTGTGGCTGCGCAACGGCGACGTGGTTGCGTGCGAATTCGACGCGTTCGAGCGCTGGTGCGCGCAGAGCGTCGAGCACGCGGAGGCCGTCTACGACGTGATGTGGCTGTGGGCGATGCTCGGGATGCTAGGCGCATCGGAGCAGGAGGGCACACCGGAGCCGGACGGCATGCAGCTGGTTCACTGACCCACGCACCAACCGCCAAAAAAAATCTGCGGGTTACACGAGCCCGCATCGACCTTGGTTTACGAGGGCCGTGCAGCGAAGACCGTAAGCCGGACGAAACCGGCTTCCGGATCGACGCGCGTGGCAGGGGCCGGCGAACGCCGGGACGTATCAACAACACCGGCGCGGTCAGTTCGACGCGGGGCCGTCGTCGCGCGCACTGGCGCGCGCGGCGGCCCAGGCGGCGTCGAGCGGGTCGTCGGCGCTGCGGTGCGGCTCCAGCAGAAACGGAAAGCGTTCGACGAACGGTGCGGATTCCTGCAACGCCACGATATGGTTGACCATCCATTGCAACAGCTCGCTGCCGTGCCGGACCTGGGCCGGGTTCCAGTCCGGCATCCCGGCGAACAGCGCCGAGAACGCCGCCCAGCGCGACGGCCGGTCGTTGTCGCCCGGCCGGAAATACGTGTTCAGGCACACGTCATCGCCGGTGGTCAGCGCGCCGACGAACAGCCCGCGCGCGGTCGGCACCGCGAGCTGCTTCCAGTGCTCGGCGAGCGCGAGCGAGCGCACCACCCGCGCGAGCACGAACGCGACGCGAGTCTCGTGCTCGATCGCCGCGAGCGCCATCGCGCCGTTGCGCTGCATGCAACGCGCGACCGCGTGCGGCCGGATCACGCTCGTCGCGAAGCTGCGCAGCACGAGATCGGGCACCGTCAGTTGCAGCTGGAATTCGCGCAGCCCGTGCTCGGCGCTCATCGTCGAGAAGTTCACGAACAGCCCCTCGCGCGCGCCGAGCGCGCCGACATACGGCTCGAGCCCGAGCCGCGTGAGCTTCGGCGCGATCTGGCGCGCGAGCAGCCGCATCAGGTTGCGGCGGCTGCGCTCGCCGGCATAGGTGTCGATGCCGCGCGTGATCACGTCGCTGATCTCCGCGCGCCGCGCATCGGCGACGAGGCGCGGCGAGCGGCTCAGGTCGAACCGGGCGCGGCCATGCGCCACGCGGGGGTCTACGTACATGCCGGGGCCTTGTGCTTGCGTTGCGGGCGGATCGTTGCGGGCTCGCGCAGCGATCCGGTCGCTTGCGATGCTCGGGCACCGAAAGCAGCACGTCAAGTGCGGCGGCCGCGTCAAGCGGTCGCCCAATCCACAACGATGAGGTGATCAGGTGATACGCACGGTGTTGGAACGCTTTGTCGAACACAGCCCGATGGCGATCATGACCCGGCTCGTGATGCAGGGCGCGATCCATGACGAGTGGCTCGATGCGGCCGCCGAGCTCGACGACGAGCCGGACGGCGAACAGATCCGCGAAGCGCTGCTCGCACGCGTCGTCGACGCGCTCGTCGCGCTCGCAGCCAGCGCGCGGCCGGCAGGCGGCGGCCTGGCCACGGCGGGGGCGATCTCGCCCGAGTTTGCGCCGACCGTCACCGCG
>NZ_JAAGPL010000316.1:0-6464 GCF_017104785.1 Burkholderia sp. Ac-20353
GCCGCCCCCGGCGACGCGCCGGGCCGTCTCGTCGGCGAGGCATTCCGGGCACAGGCAGCGCGCGCCGAGCGCCGGCTGCGCGCCGTCGGGCAACCCGGGCATCGACGCGCACCAGCATTCGAACGGCTGCGTGTGCGTGCCGCAGTCGAAACCGCGGCCGCAGCGCGGACAGCGCGCGCGTCGCGGATTGGAACGGCGATCGGTGGCGGAATCGGTGGCGGATACGGTCATCGCGAAACGGCGGATGGCGGACGCGGCGGCGTCCAACGGCTCAAGCATAGCGCGACGACCGGATTTTGCGGAGCGGCCGATCGGCCAACGCACCGGCGCGGCCCCGGCACGCGGCCGGCACGCACCCGGACGCACCCTGCACGCCTCTCCTGCGGGCGGAAAATCCCGATGCTGCGCTGCGCCACTCCTGTACAATTCGCCCTGTTTCAACCGTTCCCAGCCAGAGCCGCCGCCATGTCCGAGCCCATCGACCTCTCGCAGATCGCCCCCACGTTGAAAGCCGAAATCCTCGCGGAGGCGCTGCCGTACATCCGCCGCTACCACGGCAAGACCGTGGTCATCAAATACGGCGGCAACGCGATGACGGAAGAGCGGCTCAAGCAAGGCTTCGCGCGCGACGTGATCCTGCTGAAGCTGGTCGGCATCAACCCGGTGATCGTCCACGGCGGCGGCCCGCAGATCGACACCGCGCTGAAGAAGATCGGCAAGCAGGGCACCTTCATCCAGGGCATGCGCGTCACCGACGAAGAGACGATGGAAGTCGTCGAGTGGGTGCTGGGCGGCGAAGTGCAGCAGGACATCGTGACGCTGATCAACCATTTCGGCGGCCACGCGGTCGGCCTGACGGGCAAGGACGGCGGCATGATCCACGCGCGCAAGCTGCTGATGCCGGACCGCGACAATCCGGGCCAGTACATCGACATCGGCCAGGTCGGCGAAGTCGAGGCGATCAACCCGGCGGTCGTGAAGGCGCTGCAGGACGACGCGTTCATCCCGGTGATCTCGCCGATCGGCTTCGGCGAGGACGGCCTGTCATACAACATCAACGCGGATCTCGTCGCCGGCAAGCTCGCTACGGTGCTGAACGCCGAGAAGCTGCTGATGATGACCAACATCCCGGGCGTGATGGACAAGGACGGCAACCTGCTGACCGACCTGTCCGCGCGCGAGATCGACGCGCTGTTCGAGGACGGCACGATCTCCGGCGGCATGCTGCCGAAGATCTCGTCGGCGCTCGACGCCGCGAAGAGCGGCGTGAAGTCGGTGCACATCGTCGACGGCCGCATCGAGCACTCGGTGTTGCTGGAAATCCTGACCGAGCAGCCGTTCGGCACGATGATCCGCTCGCATTGAGCGCCCGCCGCAAGACCGCCACACCCGACCTGTCGGCCGCGATGCGGCGCCGGCGCGTGTCGCGCAGCCGGCCCCGCGCCGGCGCGCCGGTGTGGCTGTTCGACCTCGACAATACCCTTCACCACGCGTCGCACGCGATCTTCCCGGAGATCAACCGTGCGATGACGCAGTACATCATCGACGCGCTCCAGGTCGAGCGCGCCGAAGCCGACCGCCTGCGCAACGGCTACACGAAGCGCTACGGCGCGGCGCTGCTCGGCCTCACGCGCCACCATCCGATCGATCCGCACGACTTCCTGCGCGTCGTGCACACGTTCCCCGACCTGCCCGCGATGCTGCGCGCCGAGCGCGGCCTCGCCCGGATCGTCGCCGCGCTGCCGGGCCGCAAGTTCGTGCTGACCAATGCGCCGGAAAACTACGCGCGCGCGGTGCTGCGCGAGTTGCGCATCGAGCGGCTGTTCGAGCGCGTGATCGCGATCGAGCATATGCGCGACCGCCGCACGTGGCGCGCGAAGCCCGATCACACGATGCTGCGGCGGACGCTGCGCGCCGCCAACGCGCGGCTCGCCGACGCGATCCTGGTCGAGGACACGCGCGGCCACCTGAAGCGCTACAAGCGCCTCGGCATCGGCACCGTATGGATTACCGGCCATCTGCCGGGCCACCTGCCGAATACTGGCCGCCCGCACTATGTCGACCAACGCATTCGTTCGTTAAAATCGCTGCGACTGGGCACTCGATCGGGGCGACAGAAATGCAGCCGACTCACCCGCAGGACCAAGCGGTAACGGACGACCAGGCAACACCCACCCGCACCCGCGTGCGCCCGAAACCGGGCGAACGCCGCGTGCACATCCTGCAGGCGCTCGCGACGATGCTCGAGGCGCCGAAGCCAGAGAAGATCACGACCGCCGCGCTCGCGGCCCGGCTCGACGTGTCGGAAGCCGCGCTGTACCGGCACTTCTCGAGCAAGGCGAAGATGTACGAAGGGCTGATCGAGTTCATCGAGGAGACCTTCTTCGGCCTCGTCAACCAGATCGTCGCGAAGGAGCCGAACGGCGTGCTGCAGGCCCGCGCGATCGCGCTGATGATGCTCAACTTCGCCGCGAAGAACCCCGGCATGACCCGCGTGCTGACGGGCGAAGCGCTCGTCGGCGAGCACGAGCGCCTCACCGAGCGCGTGAACCAGATACTCGACCGCATCGAGGCAACGCTCAAGCAATGCCTGCGGGTCGCGCGGTTGGAAGCGAATGCGCAGCCGGACGGCGCGTCCGCCACGTTGGCCCTGCCGGCCGACTACGATCCGGCCGCGCGGGCGAGCCTGCTCGTCAGCTACGTGATCGGGCGCTGGCACCGCTTCGCGAAGAGCGGGTTCCGGCAGCCGCCCGGCGAGCAGGCCGATACGCACCTGCGGCTGATCCTGCAGTGACGGGCGGGCCGGAAATCGGCCCGACCTCCGCCCCAATCCGCGCTTCCCGCAATTTCCGCTATACTCTGCCGACTGCCGCCACCTGGGCGGCAGGTCGGAAGCGCGCCGATTTGCTGACTCGATTGCGGGCGCGCGAACCGGCCGGGGCCTTGATTTGTCTTTGTCCCGGCGGTTCACTACAAATGCGGCTAAAGAGGTCGTCAGCCGCGCCTTTTCGACTCCGCGCATCGCCGACACCATTTAGCCGCCCAGTCATAAGGCGGAACGAATGGAATCGATCGGCATCGTCGCTCCACAGACCATGCATTTCGCCGAACCGCTGCGCTTGCAAAGCGGCAGCGTGATCGGCAACTATCAGCTCGTCGTCGAGACGTACGGCGAGCTCAACGCCGCGCGCTCGAACGCGGTGCTCGTCTGCCACGCGCTCAACGCGTCGCATCACGTCGCCGGCGTCTACGCGGACGATCCGCGCAGCACCGGCTGGTGGGACAACATGGTCGGCCCCGGCAAGCCGCTCGACACCAACCGCTTCTTCGTGATCGGCGTGAACAACCTCGGCTCGTGCTTCGGCTCGACCGGCCCGATGAGCATCGACCCGTCGACCGGCAAGCCGTACGGCGCGCGCTTTCCGGTCGTCACCGTCGAGGACTGGGTGCACGCGCAGGCGCGTGTCGCCGACGCGTTCGGCATCGAGCGCTTCGCCGCGGTGATGGGCGGCAGCCTCGGCGGCATGCAGGCGCTCGCGTGGAGCCTGATGTATCCGGACCGCGTCGCGCACTGCATCGATATCGCGTCGACGCCGAAGCTGTCCGCGCAGAACATCGCGTTCAACGAGGTCGCGCGCTCGGCGATCCTGTCCGATCCCGATTTCCACGGCGGCGACTACTACGCGCACGGCGTGAAGCCGAGGCGCGGCCTGCGCGTCGCGCGGATGATCGGCCATATCACGTACCTGTCCGACGACGACATGGCCGAGAAATTCGGCCGCGCGCTGCGCCGCGCCGACGGTGCGCTCGATGCGTACAACTTCAGCTTCGACGTCGAGTTCGAGGTCGAGTCGTATCTGCGCTACCAGGGCGACAAGTTCGCCGACTACTTCGACGCGAACACCTACCTGCTGATCACGCGCGCGCTCGACTACTTCGATCCGGCCAAGGCGTTCGACGGCAACCTGAGCGCCGCGCTCGCGCACACGCAGGCGAAATACCTGATCGCGAGCTTCTCGACCGACTGGCGCTTCGCGCCGGCGCGCTCGCGCGAGATCGTCAAGGCGCTGCTCGACAACAAGCGCACGGTCAGCTACGCGGAAATCGATGCGCCGCACGGCCACGACGCGTTCCTGCTCGACGATGCGCGCTATCACAACCTGATCCGCGCGTATTACGAACGAATCGCCAACGAGGTGGGTGCATGAACCAGCAAGCGCTGAATTCCCTGTCCGCGCGCGCGGACTTCCGCACGATCGCGCGCTGGGTCGAGCCGCGTTCGACGGTGCTCGACCTCGGCTGTGGCGACGGCTCGCTGCTCGCGCTGCTGATGGAAGAACTGGACGTGACCGGCTACGGGATCGAGCTGAACGACGCCGGCGTGCTCGCGAGCGCGAAGAACGGCATCAACGTGATCCAGCAGAACCTGGAAGACGGCCTGCGCCTGTTCGAGGACCACAGCTTCGACATCGCGATCCTGTCGCAGACCTTGCAGACGATTCACCAGACGGCCGCGATCCTGCGCGAAACCGCGCGGGTCGGCCGCGAATGCATCGTGTCGTTCCCGAATTTCGGCTACTGGCCGCACCGGCTGTCGGTGCTGAACGGCCGGATGCCGGTGTCGAAGTCGCTACCTTACCAGTGGCACAACACGCCGAACGTCCGGGTGCTGACGATCGAGGATTTCGAGGCGCTCGCACCCGAAGTCGGCGTGACGATCCTCGACCGCGTCGTGCTGCACGAAGGCCAGCCGATTCGATGGGGAGCGAACTGGCGTGGTAGTCTTGCTGTCTATCGCGTCAAGCGCAGCTGAGCCGGGGGGCCGTTGACGAACGGTCCGGCCGGGTCTGGTCCGGCCAGGTCAGATCCCCCGGGTCTGGCGCGGCCAGTTAACGCCCGGCCGGGTCGCCGGCCAGCGCCGCGCGGGCGGCCGCGATGCCGCGCCGCCCACGCAGCTGCGTGCGCTACCGCCGCCATAACGTCAACGCTACCCTGTTCCAGTACATGTCCAAAACGCCACACGAGGCGCCCGCACTCACCGCTCACGAGGATCACCCCGGCTGGCGAGCCTTCCTGAACACGCACATGCTGATCTGCGTGTTTCTCGGCTTCACGTCGGGTCTGCCCCTCTTCACGCTCGTCTATCTCGTGCAGGCCTGGCTGCGCTCGGAGGGCGTCGACCTGAAATCGATCGGCCTGTTCGCGCTGATCCAGTTTCCGTATACGTGGAAATTCCTGTGGGCGCCGCTGATGGACCGCTACGTGCCGCGCCTGCCCGGCTGGCGGCCGGGCCGCCGGCGCGGCTGGATGCTGTTCACGCAGCTCCTCGTCGCGGGTGCGATTGCCGCGCTCGGCTTCGTGTCGCCGCGCAACTCGATCTGGACGGTTGCCGCACTCACCACGCTCGTCGCGTTCTTCGGCGCGAGCGCCGACATCGTGATCGACGCGTATCGCCGCGAACTGCTGCGCGACACCGAGCAGGGCCTCGGCAACGCGGTGCACGTGAACGCGTACAAGATCGCCGCGCTGATCCCCGGCTCGCTGTCGCTGATCCTGTCCGACCACCTGCCGTGGAGCGGCGTGTTCACGTTCACCGCCGCGTTCATGCTGCCGGGCATCGTGATGACGCTGCTCGTGCGCGAGCCGGAGGTGGTCGGCACGCCGCCGCGCAACCTGCGCGACGCGGTGATCCTGCCGTTCCGCGAATTCATCCTGCGCGACGGCTGGGCCGGCGCGCTGCTCGTGATCGCGTTCATCTTCCTGTTCAAGCTCGGCGACACGATGGCGACCACGCTGTCGACGTCGTTCTTCCTCGACATCGGTTTCAACAAGACGCAGATCGGCGTGATCGCGAAAACGACCGCGTTCTGGGCGAGCCTCGCGGGCGGCATCATCGGCGGCGTCTGGCTCGTGAAGATCGGCATCGCGCGCGGGCTGTGGATCTTCGGCATCCTGCAGATCGTGTCGACGCTCGGCTTCGCGTGGCTCGCGAAGGCCGGCGCGCAGCCGGCGCTGATGGCCGCCGTCTACGGCTTCGAAACCTTCTCGACGGGCCTCACGCTCGCCGCATTCACCGCGTACATTGCAAGCACCACCGACCCGCGCTACACCGCGACGCAGTTCGCGCTGTTCACGAGCCTCGCGTCGGTGCCGCGTACGCTCGCGTCCGCCGCGAGCGGCTACATCGTCGCGGACATTGGCTGGTTCAACTATTTCCTGGTATGCGCGGCGCTCGGTATTCCAGGCATGCTGCTGCTGTTCAAGGTCGCGCCGTGGAACGGCGACGCACGCGACAACGGGGTTGCCCGTGCGCAGTGATCGTCTGCGCCGCCTCGCGCGTCTGGGCGCGTCGCTGAGCATCGGCGCCGCGGTGCTCGGCGCGGGTCTCGCGCGTGCGGGCGATACGGCGGCCGCGGTAGCACCCGGCTCGGCGCCGTCGACCACACCGAACCCGCCGGCCGCGC
>NZ_JAAGPL010000317.1:0-6376 GCF_017104785.1 Burkholderia sp. Ac-20353
TGCATCGCGGTTCTCATTGCGTGAGGTCGATCTCGTAGGTGGCGAGGTTCTTGCCCGAGCCGTCGTCGGCCGCGACCTGCGTGATGCCGGCCAGGCCCGCCGCCGCCGCATCGGCGACGCGGTTCGGCGCGGACGCGAACTGCACGTGCGCGACCGAGCTCGCGAGCTTCGTGAAGCGCCAGCTGCGCGCCGCGCCGTCCGCGACGCGGGTGAGCGCGCCGTGCTTCTTGATGTACGCGATCAGCACGTCGCGGTTCGCGTCCGGCGACGCGAAGATCGTCTTGCTGCCGTCGAGGCCCGGGAAGTTGCCGCCGCCGCTCGCGCGATAGTTGTTGGTCGCGACGATGAACTGCGCGTTCGGGTCGAGCGGCGCGCCCTTGTACGTCAGGTGCTTGATCCGGCTGCCGACCGGCTGCGTGACGTCGATCTCGTAGGCGAGGTCCGCCGACGTGAACATGTCGAAGTTGTAGCCGGGGAAGCTGCTGACGAGCTTCTGCACGGTCGCCTGGGTCGGGTCGATCGTGTTGAAGCGCTTCGCGGCGGTCTCGAGCCAGTTCTTCACGTCGGCGCCGCTCACCTTCACCGCGTAGACGGTGTTCGGGTACAGGTACAGGTCGGCCGCGTTGTTGATCGCGAGCGCGCCCGGCGCGACGTCGGTGAAGTCGTTGCCGCCGCCGAAGCCGCTCTTGAACGGCGCGCTGACCGACAGCACCGGCAGCGACGCATACTGCGGCAGGTTCGCCTGCACGTAGGTGCGCACGTAGTCGGCCTGCGCCTCGTTGACGATCTGGATCGCGCCCGGATCGCCGACGTCGGCGAAATACGAGTTCATCCGGTAGTCGGTCGAGCCGATCGGCGTCTTCACGTAGTTGATCGTCGCCTGGTGCTCGGCGGCGATCGCGGCAGCGACCGACGGGTCGGCGGCGACATAGCTCTTGTCCGCGTTCTGGATCGGGCGCGCCTCGACGGTCGTCTGCGACTTGTCGACGCGCCACGTCTTGCCGTCGAACGCGAGGCCGAGCTTGATCACGCCGAGGTGCTTGCCCCAGTAGTTCGCCATCACGGTCGGCACGCCGTTGACGGTGCCCTTCACCTTGTCGACGCCCGGCAGGTTGAACTGCGGCACCGTGCTGTTCGCATCCGGGAACACCTGGTGCGAGTGGCCGATCAGCATCGCGTCGATGCCCGGCACGGTCGACAGCCACCAGCTGCCGTTTTCCATCGTCGGCGAATAAGCCGAGTTGTCGAGGCCGCCGTGCGAGATCGCGACGACGAGGTCCGCGCCCTTCGCGCGCATCTCGGGGATGTACTTCTCGGCCGCTTCCTTCAGGCCGGTCGTGTACACCTTGCCGTCGAGCCAGCGCTTGTCCCAGTTCATGATCGCGGGCGGCGTGAAGCCGATGATGCCGATCTTCACCGGCGCGCTGACCGTCTTGCCGTCCGGCGTCGTCGCGGTCACGGTGCGCGTGAGGATCGTATACGGCGTGAAGAGCGGCGCGTTGGACTTCGCGCTGATCACGTTCGCGAGCACCTGCGGGAACGCCGGGCCCGCGCACTTCTTCTGCTGCGCGGGCGCGGGCAGGCCGTCGACGTCGAACGTGTTGCCGGTCACCTGCGACAGGTACGGCAGCCCGTAGTTGAATTCGTGGTTGCCGATCCCGCCGCCGTCGAACTTCGCCGCGTTCATCACCTTGTAGATCGCGAGCGTCTTGTCGCAGCCGATCGGGTTCACGAGCGCCTGGTAGTCGGCGAGCGCGGTGCCCTGGATCGTGTCGCCGTTGTCGAGCAGCAGCGTGTTCGTGTACTGCGCGCGCGCCTGCGCGATCAGCGTCGCGACGCGCTCGAAGCCGAGCGAGTTGTCCGCCGCGAGCTTGAAATAGTCATACGACAGCACGTTCGTGTGCAGGTCGGTCGTCTCGAGCACGGCGAGGGTCGCCTTCGTGCCGGCGGGCGCTTGCGCCTGCGCCGGCGGGGACGGCGGCGCGGTTACGTCGTCACCGCCGCAGGCGGCGAGGAAGGCGAGGCTCGCGAGCGCGGCGGCGGCCGGCACGCGATGGCGGGGAAACGGGGGGAGACGCATCGGTTGTCCTGTTCGGTGTTCTGTTGTGTTTTGTGATTCGTCCTGATCCGCACTGAAGACGGCGCATGCGCCGACGGCCTGCTGTGCGGCGCGTGAGAGTATCGAAAGGAAACGTGACGGAGGAATGAAAGCCATACGATGGCTTTCCGGAAGGTGCGCAGCCGTCGGGCGCCGCGACCGCCGATCCGGCCCCGGCGGAAATCCTCACGTCGCGGCGGCGGACGGTTCGCTACAATGGCCGGTGTCATTCATTTGCAAACAAGCCGCCTTGGATTTCGACACTCCTCCCGGCCTGTCGGTCGATGCCGGCGGCCAGGGCCAGACCGTGCGCCTGTACGGACAATGGACCGCGCTCGCGCTGGCGCGCAATCGCGGCGCCGTCGCGCGCCGCGTCGCGGGTCTCGCGAGGGGGCGCGTGCGCGAATGGGACCTGTCAGGCATCGAGCGGATCGACCATGTCGGTGGCCAGGCGCTGTGGCGCGTGTGGGGCCGCAAGCTGCCGGCCGGCATCGCGCTGTCCGACACGCAGCGCACGATCTTCGAGCGCATCGAGCGGCTCGACCGCCAGCGCGAGGCACCCGAGCGCATCGTGCGCGTCGACCCCGTCACGCGCCTCGGCCGCGCGCTCTTCACGTTCGCTGAGCATCTGCAGGGCGGCATCTCGATGTTCGGCCGCGTGATCCTCGACGCGCTGTCGGTGCTGCGCCGGCCGAAGACGATGCCGTGGAAGGAAACCTCGGCGAACGTGTACAGCGCGGGCGCGCAGGCGCTGCCGATCACCGCGCTCGTCGCGTTCCTGATCGGCATCGTGCTCAGCTACCTGTCCGCGCAGCAGCTGCAAATGTTCGGCGCGAACCGGTATATCGTGAACATCCTCGGCCTGTCGGTGATTCGCGAGCTCGGGCCCGTGCTGTCGGCGATCCTCGTCGCCGGGCGCTCGGGTTCGGCGATCACCGCGCAGATCGGCGTGATGCGCGTGACCGAGGAGCTCGACGCAATGCGCGTGATGGGCATCCCGCACGGGTTGCGGCTGATCCTGCCGCGCGTGCTCGCGCTCGGCATCGCGATGCCGCTGCTCGTGATGTGGACCAACATCATCGCGCTCGCGGGCGGTGCGCTCGCCGCGAAGCTCGCGCTCGGCATCGATTTCAGCTTCTTCGTGCGCTCGCTGCCGGGCGTCGTGCCGATCGCGAACCTGTACATCGGCCTCGGCAAGGGCGTCGTGTTCGGGATGCTGATCGCGCTCGTCGCGTGCCATTTCGGTTTCCGCATCAAGGCGAACTCGCAGAGCCTCGGCGAAGGCACGACGACGTCGGTCGTCACGTCGATCACGGTCGTGATCCTCGCGGATGCGGTGTTCGCGATGCTGTTCCAGAACGTGGGGCTTGGATGAACACGTTGAACCAACCGCCGGCCGACGAGTTCGTGATCGAGGTGCGCAACCTGACGAAGCGCTACGGGCGCAACATCATCCACCAGAAGCTCGATTTCGACGTGCGGCGCGGCGAGATCGTGTCGATCGTCGGCGGTTCGGGCTCGGGCAAGACGACGCTCGTGCGGCAGATCCTCGGCCTCGAGCGGCCGACGTCCGGCACGATCAGGGTGTTCGGCGAGGACACGTCGACGATCGACGCGGCGACCGCGCGCACCATGCGCAGCCGCTCGGGCATGCTGTTCCAGCAGGGCGCGCTGTTCTCGTCGATGACGGTGTTCGACAACGTCGCGCAGCCGCTGCGCGAACTCGGCCGCGTGCCGGCCGACCTGCTGCACGACATCGTGATGCTGAAGCTCGAGATGGTCGGGCTGCCGTGCAAGCATGCGTCGAAAATGCCGGCCGCGCTGTCGGGCGGGATGGTGAAGCGGGTCGGCATCGCGCGCGCGATCGCGCTCGAGCCGGAGCTGCTGTTCCTCGACGAGCCGACGGCCGGGCTCGACCCGCAGGCGTCGGAAGAATTCGTCGAGCTGATCGCGACGCTGCACCGCACGCTCGGGCTGACCGTCGTGATGGTGACGCACGATCTCGACACGATGGTCGCGCTGTCGACGCGCGTCGCGGTGCTCGCCGACCGCAAGGTGCTCGTCGCGGCGCCGGTGGAAGAGGCCGCGAACGTCGACCATCCGTTTATCCAAGAATACTTTCTGGGGCTGCGCGGACGGCGCGCGTTGCAGGCGTTGCCGCCCGAACGCCGCGCGAAGCTGCCGCCGGCGGCCCTCGAACCGGCGCCGTCGAGCGTCGAGCTGTAGCCTGAAGGAACCCGCGAATGGAAAACAAATCGCATGCATTCTGGGCCGGCCTGTTCACGATCGCGCTGACGCTCACGATCGCGGGCGCCGTGTTCTGGTTCAACGTCGACCGCACCGTGCGGATCCCGTACGACCTGATCGCGCGCACCAACGTCACGGGCCTGTTCCCGGACGCGGCCGTGCGCTATCGCGGCCTCGACGTCGGCAAGGTGCAGTCGATCGGCTTCGACCGGTCGCGCCCCGGGCAGATCCGGATCCGGATCATGGTCGACAAGGATGCGCCGATCACGCAGTCGACGTTCGGCAGCCTCGGCTTCCAGGGCGTGACGGGCATCGCGTTCGTGCAGCTCGACGACACGGGGCGCGACCTGTCGCCGCTGCCGTCGTCGCCGAAGGCGATCGCGCAGATTCCGATGCACCCGAGCCTGTTCGACCAGATCCAGCAGCGCGGCGACGTGCTGCTGCGGGAGCTCGAGCTCGCGGCAAAGAGCGCGAACGAGCTGATGTCGCCGGAAATGCGCGACCAGCTGCGCGCGACCGCGGCAAGTCTGCAGCACGCGGCGGACGGCGTGACGACGCTGTCGAAGCAGCTCGGGCCGGCGGTGGCTGAGCTGCCCGGGACGATGCACGAGGTGAGCCGCACGATGGCGTCCGCGAACACGCTGCTGCAGCCGAACGGCCCGCTCGTCGCGAACCTGAACAAGGCCGGCACCGCGGCCGAGCAGATCGGCGTCGCGCTGAACGAGCTGAACGCGCGCGTGCAGTACGACACGCTGCCGCGCTTCAATGCGCTCGCGGTGAGCGTCGGCGATGCGTCGCGCCAGCTGAAGGACGTCGCCGGTGATCTCGGCCGCAACCCGCGCAGTCTGTTGTTCGGCTCGCCGGGCGCGGCGCCGGGGCCCGGCGAGGCGGGCTTCGTCTGGCCAGGCGCTGCGGCCGGCCACTGATCCATCGAATCCGGAAACCTCATGCAGGAACACGTCATGTCCCGAATCCTTGCCCGGGCCCGGCGCCCGGCCGCGGTGGCCGCCGCCGTGCTGACGCTCGCGCTGGCCGCCGGCTGCGCGAGCGAGCGCGCGGCGCTGTCGAATATCCGCTACGACCTCGGTCCGGCAGCGCCGGTCGCGACCGCCGGCACGGGCCCCGCGCTGAAGGTACTCGACGTTACCGCGCCGGACGCGCTCGATTCGGACAAGTTCGTCTACCGGCTCGCGTACGCGGATGCGCAGCGCACCGCCGTCTATCGCGACAGCCACTGGACCGCGCCGCCCGCGCAACTGCTCACGCAGCGGCTGCGCGGCGCGCTGTCGTCGCGCGGCGCGGTGCTCGAAGGCTCCGATGGCGTGCGTGCGCCGACGCTCAAGATCGACCTGAACGAGTTCGAGCAGGTGTTCGACGGCGAATCGCAGAGCCACGGCGCCGTCGCCGTGCGGGCGACGCTGACGCAGGACGGCAAGGTGCTCGGCCAGCGCACGTTCGTGTCGCGCGCGCCGTCGAGCACGCCCGACGCGGCCGGCGGCGCGCGCGCGCTCGCGATGGCGAGCGACGATCTCGTCGCACAGATCGCCGCGTGGGTCGGTATGCAGGCGTACGCGGGCACCCCGTAATGTGCGGGCCGCGTCCGCGATGAGCGTGCCCGGCCCGTCCCGCGCGTCGACGCTCGCGCGGCAGGCGTTCGGCGCGTATGCGGCGCTCGTCGTGTACGCGTCGCTGTATCCGTTCGAGGGCTGGACCGCGCTCGGCATCGGCCCGTTCGACTACCTGTTCGCGCCGATGCAGCGCTACGTGACCGCGTTCGACGTCGTCACGAACGTGCTCGGTTACATGCCGTTCGGCGGCCTCGCGGTGCTCGCGCTGCATCCGCGCTGGCGCGGCGTCGGCGCGACGCTGATCGCCTGCGCGCTCGGCACGCTGCTGTCGGGGGCGATGGAGGCGCTGCAGACCTATCTGCCGACGCGCGTCGCGTCGAATCTCGATCTCGCGGCCAATGCGCTCGGTGCGTTGCTCGGCGCGGCGCTCGTCGCCCCGGCGACCGGCGCGCTGCTCGATCGC
>NZ_JAAGPL010000318.1:0-6373 GCF_017104785.1 Burkholderia sp. Ac-20353
GCTACAACCTGCGCGCGGAACTCCTTCGTGTAATTCCTGGAGCCTGGTCGCCGACCCCGCGCCTTGATTTCCATTTTTTCTGATTCCCACCACATTTTGGTGGGGACCAGATTGCCGTCTATGAACCTTCATGAACAGACGGTGCTGGGGCAACGCTTACAAACGGTAAGCTGCTCTCAGCCGAAGATTCAAGCACGTGAAGCAGTCCGAGATAAGACGCATCAGATGCACCATGTGCGCTGAATCACGCCGTTCGGGTGAGCGCATTTCGCGATCCATTGCGATAGAGACGCCCACATAGTCCGCGTGGTGTATGTGGCTTGCCACCGCATAGGAATAGGATAATCCAGAGAATCCCTGATAGAAGGGATCCCCGCTCCTACTTAGGGAATCCAAAAGTCCAGCGTATCCCCAGCGGGTTTCCATGGCGCGGCGCGTGGGTTTGTCGTAGTGAGTTCGTAGTTCGTCTCGTGTAGCATCCGGAAGAACCATATCGCGAATGGGTCTCCATTGGTCCGCCTCCGGGTCGCGAAGGCTAGCCAATACCTCTCTTGCCTTCTGATCGTCCTTCATGAGTGCAAGTTTGCGTTGGTCCTCCGTGTACTCCCTGAATCTTTGCGCAAAATCTTCGCGAGTCTGGACGATAAACGCAAATTTAAGCGAGGCCTCGAACACTGACCGGACAGCAACTTCCGCATCCCAAAGTTGCCCATAGGCTATTAGAAGGAAAGCACTCTCACTGGAGCGAGCGGCAGCGGTGAGCAGCATGCCAAGACTGATGCGCTCATGCGCTTCCAACCCGCGGTAGCGCGCGAATTCCCCCATGAACGGAAGCAATTCTTGCATTAGGAATAGGCCCCGCTCGCCCCAAGCGTTCTGTTCGGCAGACGTCTCATCCGTGTACATTGTGTTCACCTATACGCGACGGTTTATTTATTCAATTCGAACACTACACTACATATCTGACACGAGTGTTCAACGTAGCTTAACTCTGTCATAGGCGCGCTAAAAAATCGACACAACGCCTAGATATCGAAGCCCTACTTGCCACACTCGTGACAGACAGCTGGTTCTCATCAATTAATTCTGGATGTGTGCATATCTGGTGAGGGTGATAATATCGGTGCGCCTCGACGAAACCTGGCATGCAGTCCATTAGATTAGCGAAATTTGCAATCCCGGAAAGAAACAAAAAACCCCGGAGCCTTTCGGGCTGCGGGGTTTCGGGAATACTAGTGCATTGCCTGTTTCGGTGTCAGACGTCGATGTTTCCCGCCCTCAACGCATTCGACTCGATAAACGCCCTACGCGGCTCGACCTCATCCCCCATGAGGGTAGTAAAGATCCCATCCGCAGCAATCGCGTCCTCGATCTGCACACGCAGCAACCGCCGCACCGCCGGATCCATCGTCGTCTCCCACAGCTGCTCGGGGTTCATCTCGCCCAGCCCCTTATACCGCTGCTTCGACACATTCCGCTCAGCATCCGCCAGCAGCCACTTCATAGCGCTCTTGAAGTCGCCCACAGCCATACTGCGTTCCCCACGCTTGATGACTGCCCCAGCCCCAATCAGCCCCTTGAACGTATTAGCAGTAGTCACAAGCTGCTGATAATCCGCCGTGTGCTGGAATTCCTCATCGATAACCGAAACCCGCACATTCCCGTGATGCGCCCGCTCAACCCGCAGCGACCGCAGCTCCCGCACCGGATCATACGAAGGCACCACCCGCACTTCGTTCTTGAGCGCTTCATTATGCAGAGCCGCATGAAGCGCCTTAGCCGAAACCTCGGTCGATTCTTCGCTGGAGAGATCGATCACAACCCCATCCATGATCGCCTCGAGCGCCGCCGGGTCATACAACCGGCTCAACCGCCCGATCACGCTTTGCGACATCAGATACGACCGAGCCAGCTCCCCAAGCGCGTCCCCTGAAATCGGCGTCGCGTTCTCGCCGGGCACCAGCTCCGACCCAAGCAGCGCCAACCGCAGCATATGCGCGTCCAGCTCGGTGTCATCCTTCAGATACCGCTCATCCTTACCCGCCTTGATCTTGTAAAGCGGCGGCTGCGCGATATACACAAACCCGCGCTCGATCATCTCCGGCATTTGCCGATAGAAGAACGTGAGCAGCAGTGTCCGGATGTGCGCACCGTCGACGTCCGCGTCGGTCATGATGATGATGCGGTGATACCGGAGCTTGTCGAGGTTGTAATCGTCCTTGCCGATGCCGCACCCGAGCGCGGTGACCAGCGTAACGATCTGCTCGGACGACAACAGCTTGTCATACCGCGCCTTCTCGACGTTCAGCACCTTGCCGCGCAGCGGCAGGATCGCCTGGAACTTCCGATCGCGGCCTTGCTTGGCCGAGCCACCTGCCGAGTCACCCTCGACGATATAGATTTCCGACTTCGCCGGATCCTTCTCCTGGCAGTCCGCAAGCTTGCCCGGCAGCCCAACGCCATCGAGCACGCCTTTACGCCGCGTCATCTCCCGCGCCTTCCGCGCAGCATCCCGCGCGCGGGCAGCTTCAACGATCTTCCCGCAGATGATCTTCGCGTCGTTCGGCGTTTCGAGCAGGAACTCTTCCAGCGCCTTGGCCACAACCTCTTCAACCGGCGCCCGCACTTCGGAAGAAACCAGCTTGTCCTTCGTCTGCGAGCTGAACTTCGGCTCCGGCACCTTCACGGAAAGCACGCACGACAGCCCTTCGCGCATGTCGTCGCCGGTCGTCTCGACCTTCGCCTTCTTCGCGATTTCGTTGTCGGTAATGTACTTGTTGATGACGCGCGTCATCGCGGCCCGCAGGCCGGTCAGGTGCGTGCCGCCGTCGCGCTGCGGAATGTTGTTCGTGAAGCACAGCACGTTTTCGTTGTAGCTGTCGTTCCACTGCATCGCGACTTCGACGCCCACGCCATCCTTCTCGCCGTTAGCGAAGAAAACCGTCGGATGCAGATTGGTCTTCGTCTTGTTGATGTACTCGACGAAGCCCTTCACGCCACCGGCGAACGCGAAATCGTCTTCCTTGCCGCTGCGCAGGTCGGTCAAGCGAATCCGCACGCCGTTATTCAGGAACGAAAGCTCGCGCATGCGCTTCGCGAGAATGTCGTAGTGGAACTCGACGGTCCCGAAGATCGTCGGGTCGGCCATGAAGTGAACTTCGGTGCCGCGGTTCTCGGTATCGCCGGTGACCAGCATCGGCGACACTTCCACGCCGTCCACCGTCTCGAGCACGCGGTTCTGCGCGACGCCACGGTGGAACTCCATGAAGTGCTTCTTGCCATTGCGCCGCACGGTCAACCGCAACCAGCTCGACAGCGCGTTCACGCACGACACACCCACGCCGTGCAGACCACCCGACACCTTATAGCTGTTCTGGTCGAACTTGCCGCCCGCATGCAGCTCCGTCATCACGATTTCCGCAGCACTGCGCTTCGGCTCGTGCTTGTCGTTCATCTTCACGTCGGTCGGAATCCCGCGGCCGTTGTCGGTCACGGAAATCGAGTTGTCCGCATGAATCGTCACGTGAATATCGTTACAGTATCCGGCGAGCGCTTCGTCGATCGAGTTGTCGAGAACTTCGAAAACGAGGTGGTGCAGACCGGTGCCGTCCGACGTGTCGCCGATGTACATCCCGGGGCGCTTGCGCACCGCTTCCAGCCCTTCGAGGATCTGGATCGACGATGCGCCGTAGCTGCTGTTATCGGGCTGCGTATTGTGCTGTTCACTCATGGATATCTTCCGGTTCTGCAAGGCCGCTAAATCAACGGCGCGGTGCGTTTTCTCATGAAAACGCGGGGCTGCCCAGGTCGGGCCGCTCCAGTTTTCCTGACCCCTCCGGAGCACCGGCCCGGCGCGTGGAGGAGGGGTGGTTGATTCGCCATAAAAACGCCAAAGGGGCTTGCCGCCCCCTGGTGTGTGTCGTGTGTCGCGCGCGTCAGATGCGCATCGGCATCACGACATACTTGAACTCTTCGTTCTCGGGCACCGTGATCAGGGCGCTCGAGCTCGCGTCGCCAAGGCTCACCTGCACGGTGTCGACCTTCAGGTTCGCGAGTACGTCGAGGAGGTAGGTCACGTTGAAGCCGATGTCGACGGTTTCGCCCTGGTACGCGATTTCCAGTTCTTCCTGCGCCTCTTCCTGGTCGGCGTTGGTCGACATGATCTTCAGCTGGCCCGGCGCGATGATGCAGCGCACGCCCTTGAACTTGTCCGACGTCAGGATCGCCGCGCGCTGCAGCGAACGCTGCAATTCTTCACGGCCGATCTCGAACGTGTTCTTGTGCGCCTTCGGGATCACGCGCTGGAAGTCGGGGAACTTGCCCTCGACCAGCTTCGACACCAGTTCAACCTGGCCAAACGTGAACTTCGCCTGCGTTTGCGCGATGTCGATCGTGACGGTGTCGTCGATGTCCTCGAGCAGGCGCTGCAGTTCGAGGATGGTCTTGCGCGGGACGATCACTTCCTGGCGGCCGAACGTGCCACCCTCGATCTTCATCGACGAGAACGCGAGGCGGTGGCCATCGGTCGCGACAGCCATCAGCTGGTCGCCGTCGACGACGAGCAGCATGCCGTTCAGGTAGTAGCGGATGTCCTGCTGCGCCATCGCGAAGTGCACCATGCCGAGCAGCTGGCGGAACGACTTCTGCGGGACGGTGAGGCTCGCGCCGAAATCCTTCGCGTGCGCGACGGTCGGGAACTCGTCGGCCGCGAGCGTCTGCAGTGCGAAGCGGCTCTTGCCCGACTGAACCGTCAGGCGCTTGTCGGCGAGCGACAGCGTCACCTGGCCGTCAGGCATCGCGCGCAGGATGTCGAGCAGCTTGCGGGCGGCAACGGTGGTCGCAACCTGGTCGTTGCCGACGCCGAAATCGGCGCGGGTCGTGATCTGCAGCTCCAGGTCGGTCGACAGGAACGAAACGTCCGCGCCGTTCTTGGTGATCAGCAAATTCGCGAGGATCGGCAACGTATGGCGGCGTTCGACGATGCCGCTGACCGTTTGCAGCGGCCTGAGGAGGGTGTCTCGTTCGGTCTTGACCAGTTGCATAGAGTTCCTTCGTTGAGATAACGGCCTGCAGCAGCCTCGCAACGCCCCGCCGGCCGGGCACATGGCCGGCCGCCATCGGAGCGGTCAAACCTATATTGTGCCTCAAAACCGAATCGCCCCCGTTAATTTGGGGCGGACGCCGAATTCTCAAGCGCAACCGCGCCCGATCACCCCTTCAGCGTCTGTTCCAGCACGTGCAACTCGTGGTTGAGCTGCGCATCCTTGCTGCGCTCGTCGGCGATCTTGCGCACCGCGTGCAGCACGGTGGTGTGATCGCGCCCGCCGAACAGCTCGCCGATTTCCGGCAGGCTCTTCTGCGTCAGCTCCTTCGCGAGGTACATCGCGATCTGCCGCGGCCGCGCGATGTTCGCCGGACGCTTCTTCGAATACATGTCGGCGACCTTGATGTTGTAGAAGTCGGCGACGGTCTTCTGGATGTTCTCGACCGAAATCTGCCGGTTCTGCACGGTCAGCAGGTCCTTCAGCGCTTCCTTGGTCAGCTCGATCGAGATCTCGCGGCCGTGGAACTTCGAATACGCGAGGATCTTGCGCAGCGCGCCTTCCAGTTCGCGCACGTTCGAGCGCAGGTGCTTCGCGACGAAGAACGCAACGTCCTCGGACAAATTCACGCCTTCCGACTGCGCCTTGCGCATCAGGATTGCGACCCGCATTTCCAGCTCGGGCGGCTCGATCGCGACGGTCAGGCCCGAGTCGAAGCGCGAGATCAGGCGGTCATCGATCCCCGAAATCTCCTTCGGGTACGTATCGCTGGTGATGATCACCTGCGCCTTGTTCGCGACCAGCGCCTCGAACGCGTAGAAGAATTCCTCTTGCGTGCGCGACTTGCCGGAGAAGAACTGAATATCGTCGATCAGCAGCAGGTCGAGCGAGTGGTAGTAGCGCTTGAAGTCGTCGAACGCCTTGCGCTGGTATGCCTTCACGACATCCGACACGTATTGTTCCGCGTGGATGTAGCGGATCCGCGCGCCCGGCTTGTCGAGCAGCAGCTGGTTGCCGATCGCGTGGATCAGGTGGGTCTTGCCGAGGCCGACGCCGCCGTACAGGAACAGCGGGTTGTACGAGATGCCGGGGTTGTCCGCCACCTGGATCGCGGCGGCGCGCGCGAGCTGGTTCGCCTTACCGGTCACGAAGTTGTCGAACGTGAGCACCGGGTTCAGCTTCGAGCGCTCGTACATCGAATCGGCCTCGCCAGCGGCGGCAGGCGCTGCGCCATTGCCGGGCCGCCACGTGCGGCGGCCGGCGGCCGCTTCGTGCGCGGGCAGGCTCGGCAGGTCGATGTCGGCGTCGTCGCCGTGCAGGTGCGCGGCGGC
>NZ_JAAGPL010000319.1:0-5964 GCF_017104785.1 Burkholderia sp. Ac-20353
TCGGCCGGCCTGCGCGCGGCGTCGCCGCCCGCGGGGATGCTGCAGCCCGGCGACGTCAGGCAGAACCTGTCGCTGCGTCTCGCGCAGCTCGGCGAGCGGCTGCCCGTGCTCGATCCGATGCAGCGCGTGAAGCTCGCGCGGCAGCTGACGCGCGCGGGCTTTCGCGAACGGCGCGCGGTGTCGTCGATGATCGGCATCAAGCTGTCGTGCGGCGTGCTGTTCGCGGGCGCCGCGATCGTCTTCAGCCCGTTCATTCCGCGGTTCGGCGAATATGCGTCGATCCGCGCGGTGACGCTGGTCGCCGCGTTCGTGATCGGCGTGATTGCGCCCGAGTACGTGCTCGGCGCGATGATCCGGCGCAGGCGGCGCACGATCGCCGCGTGCTTTCCGGATGCGCTCGACCTGCTCGTGATCTGCACGATGGCCGGCAACAGCCTCGCGACGGGCGTCCGGCGCGTGTCGCACGAGCTCGCGAACATCTGCCCGCCGCTCGCCGACGAGCTGGGCGTCTGCGCGGACGAGCTGACGCTCAGCGGCGACGTGGCCGCGACGCTCACGCATTTCGCGGCGCGCGTCGATTTCGCGTCGGCCCGCTCGCTCGCGACGACGCTCGCCCAGTCGCAGCGCTACGGCACGCCGATCACGCAGGCGCTGCGGACGCTGTCGCGCACCGAGCGCACCGAGCAGATCATCGCGCTCGAGGAGCGCGCCGCGAAGCTCGCGCCGAAGATCACGCTGCCGATGATGCTGTTCATCCTGCCGACGGTTTGCCTGATCGCGGCGGGCCCAGCGGTGATTCATCTCCTCGAGGTGTTCCGTTGAAACCGTCTGCCCCCCGTGCGCTCGGACTCGCGCTGATCCTGTCGATCCTGGCCGGCGGCTGCGCGCCGGGCGTCCGCTCGTCTCCCGCGCTGTCGCAACGCGGCAACGATCCGCAGGCCGAGCTGCGCATCGCGGACAGCGCGCTGTCGGGCGGCAACGTCGATCTCGCGGGCTCGCTGTACGAGAAGGTGCTGGCCGCGCATCCGGACTCGCTCGCCGCGCGCATCGGGCTCGGCGACGTCAACTATCGGACCGGCAACCTGGAGCGTGCGCGCATCCTCTATGAAGAAGCGGGCCGGCAGGCGCCGACCGAACTCGCGCCGCGGCTCGGCATCGCGCGGGTCGCGCTGCGGCAGCGCCGGCTCGACGAGGCCGCGCAGCGGTATCGCGAGCTGCTGGCGGCGCAGCCCGATCATCCGGTCGCCGCCGAAGGGCTCGGCACCGTGCTCGACCTGCAGGGGCGTCACGCGGACGCACAGGCCGTGTACCGCGCCGCGCTGCGCGCGCATCCCGACGTGCAGGGGCTGCGCGTCGATCTCGGCCTGTCGCTCGTGCTGGGCAATCGCGCGCGCGAGGGCATCAACGTGCTGCTCGACGTCGCAGGCCTGCCCGATGCGCCGTGGCAGGCGCGCCAGAATCTCGCGTTCGCGTACGGCGTGCTCGGCAACACCGATTCCGCAAAACGGCTGCTGTCGGCCGATCTGCCCGCATCGGCCGTCGCCGACAACCTGCGCTTCTACCAGGCCGTGCGCGCGCGGCTCGCCGCGGGCGGCATACCCGGTAGGCCCGGCACGGAGACCGCAAAGTGACACGCATGCCGAGGGGCGAGCGCGACGCGCGCGGCGTCGTGTCCCTCGAGTTCGTGCTGATGCTGCCGTTCCTGCTGATGGTGCTGCTCGGCATCATCGACAGCAGCCTGATCCTGTGCGACAAGGCCGTGATCACCAACGCGAGCCGCGAGGCCGCGCGCGCGGGCGTCGTCGTGCGCGTGCCGATGATGAGCACGACGGATGTCCGGAACGTCGCGCTCAACTACACGCAAAACGGCCTGATCACGGGGGGCACGGCGACCACGCCGAACGTCACCGTCACGCAGGCGAACGGCACGACGTCGGGCAGCGCGTTGACGGTGAGCGTGACCTATACGTACACGGGGCTCATGCTGGGCTCCGCGTTCAGCGCATTGACGGGGCCCGTGACGATCAGCGCGACGACGGTAATGAACTACGAGTGAGGACGATCATGCGAAGCGTGGTGATCCTGCGCCGGCCTGCACGCACACAAACACGCACTCGCACATGCACACGGGCGTGCGGGCGCGCGTGCCGGCGCGGGCGCCGCGACCGCGCGCGCGGCGCCGTCGCGCTGTTCTTCCTGCTGTTCCTGATCCCGCTGCTGTCGTTCGGCGCGCTGGCGATCGACGTCGCATGGGTCAGCGTGGTCCGCAACGAACTGCAGAACGCGGCCGATTCGGCCGCGCTCGCCGGCGCGGATGTGCTGTTGTCGTCCGGCGGCGCGACGCTGAACTGGTCGCAGGCGGCGACGGTCGCGAACGGCGCGGTCATGCAGAATTCGGCGGCGGGCACACAGTTGTCGACCGGCACCGTCGGCACCGGCTACTGGAACCTGTCGCGCACCCCCGCGACGATGCAGGCGACGACGATCACGCCGGGCGTCTACGACGCGCCCGCCGTCCAGGTGACCGTGTCGCGCTCGGCGAACCTGAACGGCGGCATGATTCCGCTGCTGCTCGGCGGGCTGCTGGGGATTCCCGGCGCCAACGGCAGCGCGACCGCCGTGGCCGTGCTGGCCGCGCCGGGCGGCGTCGCGTCGGGCGGCCTGTTTCCGCTCGCGATCGACCAGTGCATCTACAACCAGTACTGGAATGCGGCGACCAACCAGCCGCTCATCAATCCGCTGACGAGCCTGCCTTACGAGTTCATCATCACGAACGGCCAGACCTACGGCGCGACGTGCGTGGGCGGGCAGTGGACGTCGTTCCTGTCGACCGCGAACGACACGACGACGATGAACGCGCTGATGTTGTCCGGCAATCCGGCGCCGCTCGCGATCGGCAACAGCATCTGGCTCGCCACCGGCGTGAAGGCGACGCTGTACACGTCCGTGCCGGTCGGCTCGACCGTCGTGCTGCCGGTCGTCACCCAGACGGCGACCAGCACCTACGTGCCGGTCGTCGCGTTCGCGGCGTTCCACATCGATGCCGCGACCGGCGGGAGCTTGAAAACCATCCAGGGCCACTTCGTCGCCGGCGTCAAGCTGAACGGCGTCGCGTCGGGCGTCGGGCCGTATTACGGCGTGTACGCGCCGCCGCGTCTCGCGCTATGAGCGCCAGCCGTCGATGCGCGCGCCGGCACCGGCCCGCACGCGCCGCAACAGCGCGAGCAGCGCGGCGAGCGTGACCACGGAGCCGATCTGCGGCAGCTCCATCCACGGGTTCAGGTATTCGTAGATCGGCAATGCCCACATGCATGCGACGAGCGTCTGCTCGCCACGCAGCCAGCCGTCGCGCCAGCCGATCGCCGTCACGCATGCGAGCGGGATGCCGAGCCACGCGAGTTCGTAGTGCCACAGGTACGGGTTCGCGGCGAGCGTCGCGACGGCCAGCGCCGCGCCGCGCAGCCGCGTGTCGTGCGTGCGCGCCCACACGACGCAGGCGGCCGAGATCGCGATCAGCGCAATGGCGGCCTGCGCGCCATAGGCCTGCGCGAGCGTCAGCCCGGCGAGGCGCAGCGCCGCGAACGGCGTCGGCGACGCGAGCCAGAACACGACGCCGTGTTCGAGCGTGAGCGCGCGCACGAGGCCCGTGTTCGCGACGAACAGGTGGAGTGTTTCGGTGCCGCACGCGAGCACGCCGAGCGCCGCGAACACGGTCGCGAACAGCGCGGCCCAAGCGAACGTGCGCCATGCGCGCGCGGCAATCAGCACGAACGGAAACAGCAGCGCCAGTTGCGGCTTGATCGCCAGCAGGCCGATGCAGAAGCCCGCCCACGCCGGCCGGCGTTCGGCCCAGTACACGGCCAGCGCCGCGCACGACGCGGTGTACATCGCGTTCTGCCCGAACATCGATGTGACGAACAGGCCCGGGCATGCGAGCAGCACGAGCCAGCCGAAGCGCTTCACGCCGGGCAGCGCGGCGATGCCCGACACGCGGGCGACCGCGACCCCGAGCGCGGCCGTGCCGGCGGCGACAAACAGCGGATAGCTGACCGCGAACGGCAGCAGCGCGAGCGGTGCGACCATCAGCAGGTAGGTGGGCGGGTACAGCCACGCGAGAAACGATTCGTAGCGGGTGGCGTGCGGGAACAACGCCGCCGATGCGCGCGAGAAGCGCGCGAAATCATAGATCTGCGCCGCCGGCGTGCCATGCAGCGTCAGCCAGGACGCCGACCAGAACACCGAGTAGTCGGCACCGAGGCGCCATTTGACCGGGCCGGACGCGTGCAGCGTGAGCCATGTCCAGATCACCATGAACAGCACGTAGATCACCAGCGTGAGCGCGCTGTATAGCACGACGCGCTGCGGGGTAAGCCACGCGCGGACAGGGGCGGCGCCGACGCGCGCCGATTGGCGGGGGAGATCCATCGGCCGCGCTACTTGACCGACACTTTCCGGGGCGCGTGGCCGGCCGCAGCGGGCAGCGCCTGACGGCGGCGCGCGGCGAGCGTGCGCCTGACCGGGAACTGCAGCAGCTTCGACGTCGGAGTCAACGCGCCGTGACGGGCCGGCTGCGCGTTCGCGTGACGTTCGGCACGGTAGCGGCGCCGCACGAGATAGATCGGGCGCTGCTTCGATTCGTGATAGATGCGGCCGAGGTATTCGCCGATCACGCCGATGCCGATCAGCTGGATGCCGCCAATGAACAGCACGACCGAAATCAGCGACGCATAGCCGTGCACGGGGTTGCCGAACAACAGCGTGCGCACGACGATGAACGCGCCGTAGACGAGGGCGAGCATCGCGAACGCGAGGCCGACGTAAGTCCACACCCGCAGCGGCACGGTGCTGAAGCTCGTGATGCCTTCGAGCGCGAAGTTCCAGCGGCGCCAGCCGGAGAACTTCGAGCGGCCGCCGCTGCGTGGCGCGCGCGTGTATTCGAGGATCGCGGTGCGAAAGCCGACCCACGCGAACAGGCCCTTCATGAAGCGCCGCCGCTCCGGCAGCGCGCGCAGCGCGTCGACGACCTGGCGGTCCATCAGCCGGAAATCGCCGACGTTCTCCGGCATCTCGACTTCGGACAGCGCGTTGTGCACGCGATAGTAGAGCGCGGCGGCCGCGCGCTGCATGAACGGATCGCACATCCGGTTGGTGCGCTTCGCGGCGACGACCTCGGCGCCCGCGTGCCAGTGTTCGATCATCGCGGGGATCAGCGCGGGCGGGTCCTGCAGGTCGGCGTCGATCAGGATCACCGCGGCGCCCGCCGCCTCGTCGATGCCGGCGGTCAGCGCGGCTTCCTTGCCGAACCGGCGCGTGAGATCGACGACCCGGATGCGCGGGTCGCCGGCCGCGACGGCGATCAGCTTGTCGAGCGTGCGGTCGCGGCTGCCGTCGTTGATGCAGACGATCTCGAAACGCACCGATTCGACCGACTCGAGAATCGGGATGGTTTCCGCAAAGAACACATCGATCGCGTCGTATTCGTCGTGAAACGGCACGACGAGCGATACCAGCGGTTTTCTGGCGTGCGTGGACATGCGTCCCCCCGAAAGAGCCGGTCTGCTCGGCATCCTGTGGATCCTGATCCTGTTGTTGTTGACGACGGCCGGGAGCGTTTTTCCGTGCTGTCGCGATTCTGGTGCTGCTTGCCTGCCGCAGGCCGGGCGGCGGATGTGTCGGCCATTGTACGCAGGAATCGATGACGCTTGACAGGGGTGCGCGGGTTTGTCCGCACAGGGTTTCACGGGTGAAAACCGGATTCGCCAGCGGCACGCGCAGCGCGCTAGCATGGGGTTTTCGCGGCGACGGAGACGGCGATGCAAGTCCAGGACCTGACGGGCGCAGCGCTCGATTACTGGGTGGCGATGGTGGAAGGGCTCGGCGCGCCGCGCGTCGAAGACGCGGGATGCCGGGCGGTCCGCGTGGCGGGCGGCGCGCCGGTGTCGTTCACGCCGTCGTCGTCGTGGG
>NZ_JAAGPL010000320.1:0-6189 GCF_017104785.1 Burkholderia sp. Ac-20353
GGCGAAGCGGCCGCGCTCGCCAGCATCGGCACCGGCGCCGACGCTTGTATCGACGCCTGCACCCACGCCTTGACCGACACCGCCGCCCCGGCGCACGCGATCGCGCGGGCCGCGTAGGATGCGGCGTGCCACGCGGCCGCAGCCGCCCATCTATAGTGAAAACGGCGGGCGCGCGCACGGCGGCCGGCGGACCTCCGTGCGCGCCGCGTCGCCGCTGTCCTGTCCGTTCGCGTCATGAGTGCGTCCGTTTCACCCGTCAAGCTGCGCGTGCTGCTCGTCACCGATACGCAAAAGCCGATCGGCGACCTGCGCGACGCGCTCGCGCGCCTCGGCTACGAGATGCTGGCCGAAGTGGCGACGCCCGCGCGCCTGCCCGCGGCCGTCGAGGCGCAGCGGCCCGACGTCGTGATCATCGATACAGAATCGCCGTCGCGCGACACGCTCGAACAGCTCGCGGTGATGAACGCCACCGCGCCGCGCCCGGTGCTGATGTTCAGCCATGACGCGGATCAGACGCTGATCCGCGCGGCGGTCGGCGCGGGCGTCAGCGCGTATCTCGTCGAAGGGCTGTCGGCCGAGCGGCTCGCGCCGATTCTCGAGGTCGCGCTCGCGCGCTTCTCGCACGACGACGCGCTGCGCCGCCGGCTCGCCGACGTCGAGCGCGAGCTCGAAGACCGCAAGCTGATCGATCGCGCGAAGCGCACGCTGATGGAGCGCCGCAAGCTGTCCGAGCCCGACGCCTACGCAGCGCTGCGCAAGCGCGCGATGGACCAGGGCATCCGCATCGTCGACGCCGCGCGCCAGATGCTCGCAGGCGACTCGCAACCATGAGTGTCATCACCATGACGACTTCCCCCGCCGCCGCGCCGGAGCGCGCGCGTCTTCGCCTCGGCTTCGTCGCGCTCAGCGACGCGGCCCCGCTGATTGTCGCGCAGCGCCTCGGCCTCGGCGCGCGCCACGGGCTCGCGCTCGAGCTGAGCCGCGAGCCGTCGTGGGCCGCGGTGCGCGACAAGCTGCTGTCCGGCGAACTCGACGCTGCGCATGCGCTGTACGGCCTCGTCTGCGGCATGCAGCTCGGCATCGCGAGCCCGCAGGCCGACATGAGCGTGCTGATGGTGCTGAACCGCAACGGCCAGGCGATCTCGTTCTCGGCGCCGCTCGCCGATGCGTATCGCGCGCGCCGCAACCTGAAGCACGCGCTTGCGACGCTCGGCCGTCCACCGGTGTTCGCGCAGACCTTCCCGACCGGCACGCACGCGATGTGGCTCTATCACTGGCTCCCGTGGGCCGGCGTCGATCCGCTGCGCGCGATCCGCAGCGTCGTGATCCCGCCGCCCGAGATGGTCGCGGCGCTCGCGAACGGCGAACTCGACGGCTTCTGCGCGGGCGAGCCGTGGCATGCGGTCGCCGAAGCGTGCCGCGCGGGCCGCACGGTTGCCGCGACGAGCGAGGTCTGGCCCGATCATCCGGAGAAGGCGCTCGCATGCCGGCGCGATTTCGCCGCGCTGTACACGAACACGGCGCGCGCGCTGATCCGCACCCTTGTCGATGCGTGCGCATGGCTCGACAGCCCCGCGCACCGCGTGGACGCGGCCGGCTGGCTCGCGTCGCCGGACGCGCTCGGCGTGCCGGCCACGCTGATCGCGCCGCGCCTGCTCGGCGACTACGGCGCGGGACCGTTCGCCGCGCCGCCGCTGCCGGTCAGCTTCCACGCGGGCGGCTCGGTGAACCGGCCGCGCACCGACGACGGCCTGTGGTTCCTGTCGCAGTACCGGCGCTGGGGGATGCTGTCCGACACGCGCGACGACCGCGCGCTCGCCGCGGCGATTGCGGATCCCGCGTTGTATGATGCTGCGGTCGCCGGAACGGGCGCCGCGCTTGCCGGATCCCACTGAAATTCGATGCCCACTCGATCGGGCGCGTCACTCGACGCGCTGCTCACCGAAATCCGCGCGTGCCGCGCGTGCGAAGCCGTGCTGCCGCTCGGCCCGCGCCCCGTGCTGCGTGCGCATCGCGACGCGCGCATCCTGATCGTCGGGCAGGCGCCCGGCGCGCGCGTGCATGCGAGCGGCATCCCGTGGGACGACGCGAGCGGCAAGCGGCTGCGCGAATGGCTCGGTGTCGATGCGGACACGTTCTACGACCCGACGCGCTTCGCGATCGTGCCGATGGGCTTCTGCTACCCGGGCCGCGGCGCGAGTGGCGACAACCCGCCGCGCCCCGAATGCGCGCAGCTGTGGCTCGACCGGCTGCTCGCGGAACTGCCGTCGATCCGGCTCACGCTGCTGATCGGCACCTACGCGCAGCGGCATTTCCTGCCGGACACGCGCAAGGCATCGCTGACCGCAACCGTCGAAGCCTGGCGCGACTATGGCCCTGACGTGCTGCCACTGCCGCACCCGTCGCCGCGCAACCAGGGCTGGTTCAAGCATCATCCGTGGTTCGAAGCCGACGTGCTGCCCGAATTGCGGCGACGCGTGGCGCCGCTCGTCGCGCAGTAGGCGCGTTGCTGTCCGATTTTCTGCTCGATGGCTGGCAATTCCGGCCTCCAATTCTGACCAACACCTGACGCAGGCCGGTTTCGCTGTACCATCGCGGGTCAATCCGCATCACGAAGCATCGAATCCGTCATGTCCTCCTCCGCCCCGCCGCGCCTGTACGGGATGCCCGAACGCAGCGACCGGCTCGATTTCTACATCCGCGACCAGGCGTCACGCCAGGCAATCACCGAACCGCACCGGCACGCGTACTTCCAGATCCAGTTCAATCTCGGCGGCGACACCGAGCAGCGGATCGGCGGCGTCACGCGGCCGTTTCCACGCGGCGCGCTCGCGTTCGTGCTGCCGTATCGCGAGCACGTGATCCCGCATCCGGAGGGCGCGCACTTCATCGTGATCAATTTCAGCCAGGCGTTCCTGCGTGCCGATCTCGACGTCGATCCGCTCGATCTCGAGGACATGCCCGCGCACCGCTTCCCCGAACTCACGCCGTTCCGCTTCCAGGAGCATCTCGACTTCATCCTGACCGGCGATGCGTTCGACGAGGCGCGCCGCCTCGCGCTGTGCATGCTCGACGCCGACCGCATCCGCACGTTCGGCTCGACGACGCTGCTGCGCGGCTATCTGCTGCAGTTGATCGGGCTCGTCTGCACGCAATACGCGGGCGCGCTCGACAAGCTCGCGCAGCGCGGCGCGCATCGCGCGGGCCGGCGCGACGCGCTCGCGCGCGTGCTGCGCCATGTGCGTGCGAACCTGACCCGCGAAGACCTGACGCTTGCCGCCACCGCCGAGGCCGCGTTCCTGTCGCCGAACTATCTCGCGCACCTGATCCGCAAGGAGACCGGCAGCACGTTCACCGATCTCGTGACCGAGCGCCGCATCGCGCTCGCGCAGTCGCTGCTCGCGCACACGAACCGGCGCATCGCGGAAATCGCGCGCGCGGTCGGCTTTCGCGACGAAGGGTATTTCGCGCGACGATTCCGCGCGCGGGTCGGCGTGTCGCCGAAGGCGTATCGCGACGCCAATGCGGCGCTGCCCGACGGCGACGCGTAGTTTTGTCCCGGAAAAACGCAGTTGCGTCGCATTCGGCGCCGCGCGCGTCGGGTATCGTTGCACGCATGCCGGCCGCCGCGTGATGCACGCGATGCACGTGATGCGCGAGCCGGCTTCCGTCTCCTACCCGAACGAGGCCATCCGATGTCCGAATACGTCATCGACGCTCCCGAGCGTCCTTCCGTCGAAGTCGAACAGTCGTCCGCGCGCTTTCCGGTGCGCCGCGTGTTCTGTGTCGGCCGCAACTATGCCGAGCATGCGCGCGAGATGGGCGCCGATCCGAACCGCGAGCCGCCGTTCTTCTTCTCGAAGCCGGCCGACGCGGTCGTGCCGGCGCGCGGCACCGTCCCGTATCCGCCGCTGACGAACGACCTCCATCACGAAATCGAGCTCGTGATCGCGATCGGCCAGGGCGGCCGGTCGATCGACGCGGCCGATGCGCTGTCGCACGTGTGGGGCTACGGCGTCGGCGTCGACCTGACGCGCCGCGACCTGCAGGCCGAAGCGAAGAAACTGGGCCGGCCGTGGGACTGGGCCAAGGGTTTCGACGCATCGGGGCCGGTGACCGCGCTGCGGCCGGTCTCCGCGACCGGGCACCCGGCCACCGGCCGCATCTGGCTCGCGGTCAACGGCGAGCCGCGCCAGCAAGGCGATCTCGCGGACATGATCTGGCCGGTGCCGGACATCATCGCGCACGTGTCACATTCGGTCGAGCTGCAGGCCGGCGACCTGATCTTCACCGGCACGCCGGCCGGCGTCGGCGCGCTGGAGCCGGGCGACCGCGTGACAGGCGGCGTGGACGGTGTCGCGCAGTTCTCGTTCACGATGGGCGCGAAGCCGTGATGCGGGTCGGTGCGTAAAAGCGCTGGACGCCGCGCCGCGCGATGCGGCGCGGCATCGCGCCATTCACCGCAGCGCGTCGCGGGCCACCATCCAGCGTGCACACACGGCGGCCGACAGCGCGATCACTGCAGACAGCAGCATCATGCACAGCGGCGCGTAACCGACGTTGTGCTCGGTCAGCACCGCGCCCGTCAGCGACGACAACGCGGCGCCACCCGCGATCGTCATCGCGCCGGCGAGGCCTGACGCGCTGCCGGCCAGTTCGGGGTGCACCGACAGCGCGCCGGCGTGCGCCGCCGGATTCGTCAGGCCGTTGCCGACGCCGACCAGCACGCACGGGCCGAACAGCGCGACCGGATGCCTGACGCCCGCGAAGAACAGTGCGAGACCGAGCAGCGGACCGGCGCACGCGACGATGCGGCCGGCGACGAGCGTCGTCGTCAGCGGATAGCGGCTCGCGTAGCGGCCGGCGACGAAGCTGCCGAACATGAAGCCCGCGGTGATCGTCCCCATGTAGAAACCGAGCACCGCCGGCGGCAGGTTGAAGACCGCCTGTGCGGTCAGCGGCGCACCGGCCAGGAACGCGTAGAACGCGCCGGTCGAGAAGGCCATGCACAGCGCGTAGGCCCAGAAGCGGCGCGCGCGGAACAGCGCCGGGTACGCACGCAGTTGCCGCCGGATCGTGTCCGACGGATTTCCGTTGGTTTCCCCGAAGTTGCGCCAGCACCAAGCAAACAACGCGAGGCTGGCCAGGCCGACGCACCAGAAGCTCGCGCGCCAGCCGAAGGTTTCGTCGAGCAGGCCGCCCAGCGTCGGGCCGAGCATCGGCGCGATCGCCGCCGCCATCGCCGCATAGCCGATCCGGCTTGCGGTCTGCGCGTGACCGGCCGTATCGCGAATCGCCGCCATCGCGACCGGATAGCAGCACGTGACGCATGCCTGCAGCATCCGGCATGCGAGAAACGCGCGGACGTCGGTTGCCAGCGCGCAGCCGAGCGATCCGGCCGTGAACAGCGCGAGCGCGGTCAGCACGATCGGCCGCCGCCCGAAGCGGTCCGACAGCGGCCCCATCACCAGTTCGAGCGTCGCGGCGACGGCCGCGTAGCCGCCGAGCGCGAGGCTCACGAGCGCGTAGTCGGCGTGGAGGGTGCGCGCGATGTTCGGCAGCGACGGCAGGAACAGACTCAACGGCAACACCGAGAGCGCGCACAGCAGCGTCAGCGTGGACAGGGGCGGATACGGGCGTTCGGCGGTCGTCGATGTCGGCGTCATATTCGGGTGCACGGTCGAGCGGGACAAAAAAAACCCCCGAACCAGTCGGGGGCGCATGCGGTGCCGGCACGTGTCGCTACCGGACCATGCGCCGACTGCCTGGTACCAGGATGACGTATGCCGCTTTCATGCTCGAATGCTCCGGGTCAGTTGCGACGATATTAGGCGGGTTGCCGCGACGACGTCAACGGGCCTGGCGGCACACGACAGGCCCGCCCCGCCGTATCCCGATCATGCCTACCGCACCTTCCGCACCTTCCCGCACCTTCCCGCACCTACCACGCCCGAGCCTACCGCGCATGCACCGACACGAACCGACGCGCGTTATTGCGCTGGATCAGCACCGCGACCACCTTCCCGCCTTTTGCTTCGAGCGCTGCGACATCGTCCGGCGTTTCGAGCAGCGTGTCGTTGAGTTCCAGCACGACGTCGCCCGGCTGGATGCCGGCGGCGGCCGCCGGCCCGTGCACGTCGTCAACCATCATGCCGACCGCGAGCCCCGTCGAGCGGCGCTCGTCGTCGG
>NZ_JAAGPL010000032.1:0-64559 GCF_017104785.1 Burkholderia sp. Ac-20353
TCCTTCTTATCATCATGATCCCGCTCCCACCGCGATCTCCCCCCGTTCCGACCCTCTTTCCCTACACGCCGCTCTTCCGATCTGGCGCGGGCGCCGAGGCACGATTGTTCGCCGCGTTGCGCTCGCGCACCGAAAGCGTCGAGGCCGAACTGGACGAACTCGACCGCCAGCATCGCCGCGATGCGCAAGCGCTCGACGCGCTCGCGCGGATGGCCGACGCCGCGCTGCCGTCCGCCGCGTTCGACACGGCGCTCGCCCGCTACGCGCGCGGCGTGTTCGAGCAGATGGGACGCAAGGAAGGCGTGATTTTCCCGGCGGCGCGCCGCTACCTGAGCGACGCCGACTGGACGAAACTGGACGAGGGCCCGGCGGGCGACACAGCCGCGACGCCGGGCACGGATGAACCCGAGGGTGCGCAACGCGCATCCGACTGACATACCACGGAGAAACACATGGCACATGCAGTGCGATTCCATCAGACCGGCGGCCCGGAAGTGCTGCGCTGGGAAACCGTCGAGGTCGGCGATCCGGGGCCCGGCGAGGTGCGCGTGAAGCACGCGGCGGTCGGCCTGAACTTCGCGGACACCTATTTCCGCAGCGGGCTTTACCCGGTGCCGCTGCCGTCCGGCATCGGCGTGGAAGCGGCGGGCGTGGTCGAGGCGATCGGCGACGGCGTGACGAATGTCGCGGTCGGCGACCGCGTGACCTATACGGGCTTCATCAACACGCTCGGCGCGTACAGCACCGAACGCCTGGTGCCGGCCGCGCCGCTCATCAAGCTGCCCGACGCGATCGCGTGCGACACCGCGGCCGCGATGACGATGCGCGGCCTCACGTCCGCGTACCTGATGCGCCGCATCCATCCGTTCAACGCAGGCGACAGCATTCTGCTGCACGCGGCGGCCGGCGGCGTGGGCCTGATCGTGTCCCAGTGGGCGAAGCTGCTCGGGCTGACCGTGATCGGCACGGTGTCGAGCGAAGCGAAGGCGGAAGTCGCGCGGGCCAACGGCTGCGACCACGTGATCCTCTATCGGCAGGAAGACATCGCGGGCCGCGTGCGCGAGCTGACGGACGGCAAGGGTGTCGACGTCGTGTTCGACAGCGTCGGCAAGGACACCTTCGACGCGTCGCTGGATTCGCTGAAGCGCCGCGGCCTGATGGTGTGCGTCGGCACCGCGTCGGGCCCGATCCCGCCGTTCAATCCGCAGCTGCTCGCGATGAAGGGCTCGCTCTATCTGACGCGCCCCGCGCTCGCGGACTACATCGCCGACCCGGCCGAGAAGGCGGCGCTGGCCGGCGAGCTGTTCGATCACGTCGCCGCGGGCCGCATCCGGATCGAGATCAACCAGCGCTACGCGCTCGAGGATGCCGTGCGCGCGCACCGCGACCTCGAGGCGGGCAAGACCACGGGTTCGTCGGTATTCGACGTGTGAGGAGCCGGCCATGCGAGTCGAACAACTGACGTATGCGATCGGCGCCGAACTGTCCGGCGTCAGCCTCGCGGACGCCGTGCACGACGACGGCCTGTTCGCCGAGATCCGCGCGCTGCTGCTGAAGCACCGTGTGCTGTTCCTGCGCGACCAGGACATCACGCGCGCCGAGCACGTCGCGTTCGCGCGGCGCTTCGGCGAGCTGGAGGACCATCCGGTCGCGGGCAGCGATCCCGAGCATCCGGGCCTCGTGCGGATCTACAAGTCGCCGGACCAGCCGAACGACCGCTACGAGAACGCGTGGCACAGCGACGCGAGCTGGCGCGTGGCGCCGCCATTCGGCTGTGTGCTGCGCTGCGTCGAGTGTCCGCCGGTGGGCGGCGACACGATGTGGGCGAACATGGTGCTCGCATACGAGAACCTGCCCGCGCACGTGAAGCAGCAGATCGAGGGCTTGCGCGCGCGCCACAGCATCGAGGCGAGCTTCGGCGCGGCGCTGCCGATCGACAAGCGGCTCGCGCTGAAGGAGAAGTATCCGGACGCCGAGCATCCGGTCGTGCGCACGCATCCGGAGACGGGCGAGAAGGTGCTGTACGTGAACGGGTTCACGACGCACTTCACGAACTTCCACACGCCGGAGCGCGTGCGCTTCGGGCAGGACGCGAACCCGGGCGCGGGCCAGCTGCTGCAGTACCTGATCAGCCAGGCCTATATCCCCGAATACCAGGTGCGCTGGCGCTGGCAGAAGAACAGCGTCGCGATCTGGGACAACCGCAGCACCCAGCATTACGCGGTGATGGACTACCCGCGGTGCGTGCGCAAGATGGAACGCGCGGGAATCGTCGGCGACGTGCCGTTCTGAGCCCGCCAGCGCCACGCATCCGGCACGAAACACAAAACACGAAACGCGAAACGCGAAATACGCAATCCGCAATACAAGGCACGAGGCACAAGGCACGAGGGACACGGCGCGACGCAATGACGGCGCGGCGTTCACAACGATTCAATCTGGAGGACGACATGCAATTTCTCGACGATTCGCTGCACCCGGAGAACCAGGACAAGGTAGTCATCACGGTCGCGCCGTACGGCCCGGAATGGATGCCGGAGGATTTCCCGGAAGACATTCCGGTGACGATGGACGAGCACGTGCAGAAGGCGGTGGACTGCTACAACGCGGGCGCGACGGTGCTGCACATGCACGTGCGCGAGCTGGACGGCAAGGGCAGCAAGCGGCTGTCGAAATTCAACGAGCTGCTCGGCCGGCTGCGTGAAGTGGTGCCCGACATGATCCTGCAGGTCGGCGGCTCGATCTCGTTCGCGCCGGAAGGCGAGGGCGCCGACGCGAAGTGGCTGTCCGACGACACGCGCCACATGCTCGCCGAGCTGACCCCGAAGCCCGACCAGGTGACGGTCGCGATCAACACCGTGCAGATGAACATCACCGAGCTGATGAACCGCCAGGAGATCGCCGGCACGTCGCTGAACGAAGCCGCATACTGGGAAGCGTATCGCGAGATGACGGTGCCGGCCGGCCCCGGCTGGGCCGACGAGCATCTGCGCCGGCTGCAGGCATCCGGCATCCAGCCGCACTTCCAGCTTACCGGCATGCATGCGCTCGAAACGCTCGAACGGATGATCCGCCGCGGCGTGTACCGCGGCCCGCTGAACGTCACGTGGGTCGGCATCGGCGGCGGCTTCGACGGCCCGAACCCGTACAACTTCATGGAGTTCGTGCGGCGCTGCCCGGACGGCTCGTGCATCACGCTCGAAACGCTGATGAAGAACGTGCTGCCGATCAACACGATGGCCATGGCGATGGGCCTGCATCCGCGCTGCGGGATCGAGGACACGATCATCGACCAGAAGGGCAACCGGATGACGTCGGTGCAGCAGGTCGAGCAGTGCGTGCGGATCGCGCGCGAGCTGGGCCGCGACATCGCGACCGGCAAGGAAGCGAAGGCGATCTACAAGATCGGCGTGCAGTACGACAGCGTCGACGAGACGCTCGCGCAGCTCGGGATGGCGCCGAACCGCCGGCCGGGCCAGGTGAACGTGCCGCTTCGCGCGGCCTGACGCGTCGCGCAGCCGGACGGCGGCTCGCGAGCGCCGCCGTCCGCCGATCGAATACTCCATGGCGCGCCCGCGACTCCGGCCAACGGAGCAGGGTGAACCGAGCGGCGTCACGAAGCGCCGCCGCGCGCCGGACACTGGAGGAGACATTCATGCTGATTCATCACGCCGAGCCGACGATGCAGGACGTGCCCGCGCAACGCAGCCGCACGTCCGCGTTCGCCTGGATCGTGTTCGGATTGACCGTCGGGCTGCTGCTGTCCGATTACATGTCGCGGCAGGTGCTCAATGCCGTGTTTCCGCTGCTGAAGCACGCGTGGGGGCTGTCCGACACGCAGCTCGGCTCGCTGAGCGGCGTCGTCGCGCTGCTGGTCGGCGTGCTGACGTTTCCGCTGTCGGTGCTTGCCGACCGCTTCGGCCGCGTGCGCAGCATCGTGCTGATGGCCGCGCTGTGGAGCGTTGCCACGCTCGGCTGCGCACTGTCGACCAACTACACCGAAATGCTCGTGTCGCGCGGGTTCGTCGGGCTCGGCGAGGCCGCGTACGGCAGCGTCGGGATCGCGCTGATCCTGAGCATCTTCCCCGCGCATCTGCGCGCGACGCTGACGGGTGCGTTCATGGCCGGCGGCGCGTTCGGCTCCGTGTTCGGCATGGCGCTCGGCGGCGTGGTGGGCGCGCATCTCGGCTGGCGCTGGTCGTTCGGCGTGATGGCCGCGCTCGGGATCGTGCTGCTCGTCGCGTACCGCGGCGTCGTCACCGAGCAGCGCCTCGCGGCCTGCCGGGTCGAGCCGTGCCGGCGCGACGCGGCTGCCCACGTGCATGCGCCGCGCGGGATGCGCGGCAGCCTCCGCGTGCTGATGTCGGGCCTGTTCTCGTCGCGTTCGGTGATCTGCGCGTATGTCGGCAGCGGGCTGCACCTGTTCGTGCCCGGCGCGATGTTCGCGTGGCTGCCGAGCTACCTGAACCGCTATTACGCGATGGCGCCCGACCGGGCCGCGGTGAGCGCGGCGGGTTTCGTGCTGCTTGCCGGCGTCGGCATGGTCACGTGCGGGATCGTCACCGACCGGATCAGCAAGGCCGACGGCGCGCGCAAATGGATGACCGCGATCGCGTACTGCCTGCTGACGTGTTGCTGCCTGGCGATCGCGTTCCGCCTGCCGCCGGGGCCGCTGCAGCTCGCGCTGATCGGTGTGGGGATGATGGTCGGCGCGGGCGCGTCGGGTGCATCCGGCGCGATGGTCGCGAACCTCACGCCCGCCGCGATCCACGCGTCGGCCTTCGCGACGCTGACGCTCGCGAACAATCTGCTCGGCATGGCGCCGGGACCGCTGCTGACCGGCTGGGTGGCCGATCACGTCGGGCTCGTCGGCGCGCTGCAATGGATTCCTGCCGTGCCGCTCGCGGCTGCCGTGATCTTCGTGATCGGGCGCGCGAGCTATGCGGCCGATCTCGGGCGTCTGTCGCAGTTGCGGCAGGTGCCGGTCAATTCCCGTTGATTCCCTTTGGATTTTTGGAGGCAGCATGACCTTGGCGAACCCGCCCACCATCCTGATCGTGCCCGGCTTGCGCGATCACGTCGAAGACCACTGGCAAACCCATCTCGAACGGCACCTGCCGAACGCGCGCTCGGTCGCGCCGCTCGAACGCGACAAGCTGAGCCGCGACGCACGCGTCGCGGCGCTCGACGCGGCGCTGGCGGCGATCGACGGCCCGGTCATTCTGGTGGCGCACAGTGCCGGCGTGATGATCACCGTGCACTGGGCGCAGCAGGCGACGCGCCCGATCCTGGGCGCCGTGCTCGCGACGCCGGCGGATCTCGAGACGCCGCTGCCCGCAGGCTATCCGACGCCGGAGGCGCTCGCCCCGCACGGCTGGACGCCGGTGCCGCGCCGGCCGCTGCCGTTTCCGAGCATCGTCGCGGCGAGCCGCAACGATCCGCTCGCGCGCTTCGAGCGCGTCGAGGCAATGGCGGCGGAGTGGGGCAGCGGGCTCGTCGACCTCGGGGAGGTCGGGCATCTGAATCCGGCGTCAGGCTATGGCGAGTGGCCGGGAGCACTTGCGTTGATCGCCGAGGTTCAGGCGGTGAGCGCGGGTTGAGCGGCAGTCGCGCGCGGGGCGGGTGGCTCGCCGCGGCGCGGGCCGGGTCGCCTGCCCGACGACGCCACGCGCCAGGCGGTGGTCGCGGATTGCCTAGGCGACCGAAACCGGACTCAGCGCCTGCAACCACGCGACGATGCGTCCGAACGCGTCGCGCACGTTGGCCGGACTCGCGAAGATGTGCTCCTCGCCCCAGTAGCGGATGAACTCGACGGGTTTGCCGAGTCGATGAAGCGCATGAAACATCGCTTCGGACTGCGTGATCGGCGGATACGAATCGAGATCGCCATGCAGCATGAGCAGCGGCGCGTCGATCGATGCGGCGCGGAACAGCGGACTGTTGCGGATGTAGGCGTCGGCATGTTGCGCGGGCGGCCCGGGGAGCGCGAAGCTGTTCTCGCAGGGTTCGTCGAGCGCGATTGCGTCGCAGCGGTCCCGGTAACGCCAACGGCCGTCCAGTTGGCCATGCAGCGCGATCAGATCGGAGAACCCCGCGAGCGAGATGCCTGACCGGAATCTCGCCGTCATCGCCAGCAATCCCATCGCCGCCCATCCGCCCCGGCTGTGCCCGAGTACGTGAACGTGCGCGCGGTCGATCAGGCCGGCTTCGGCAGCGGCGTCGAGCGCCGGTTCCACACCCGCGGCAAGCGAATCGATCAGATCGGACTTGCCGTCGCGACAGAAGGGCAGGCTCGGTTCGAGCACCACGTACCCTTGCGCCGCCAGAAGATGCAGATTCAACCATCCGGGCTGGTCCGGCATCCGGTGCTCTGGCGACCCGACGTGGCGGCAGATTTCCGGATAGACGAACACGATAGCCGGACGCCGTTGCCCCTCTTGCCAGTCTGGCGGCAGGATGCAGCGGGTCACGGCGGTTGAGCCGTTTTGCAGGCGATAGGTCAGATCCCGAACGGCGCTTTTCCGGACATCGGCCAGATGGACATTGCACCGGATCAGTGCGAAGTCGTCGCTCGCGCCGCTCGGGCGCCACTTCAGTGTGGTCGTGCCGTCCCCGGACCGGGCGACGCTCAAGACCTGTCCGGTCGCAGCATCCGAGAACAGGATTCTGTCCTTTGCGTGGAGGTCCTCGATCTGCGCATCCACTGATGTGAACGGAATCGGTCGATTCGCAAAATCTGCCACCGCATCCGGCATCGCATTTTCGTCGGGGAACGACTCGATCGAGCCTGTTGCAATGTCGATCACCGTGATGTCGCCGCGCTCTTCATCGGCGCCCATCTGTAATGCGCTGGCTGTCGCCTGCTGCCCCTGATGTTGCTGACGCCACGCAGCAGACGCCCGTTTGCGCGTGTCGTGCGTCAGGTGAATCGCGTCGATCTGCGCGCCGGGCGGCAACAGCCGGCAGACGAGTGCGGCCTCGCTGATCCAGCGCATTCCCGCCACCGGGCTGAAGTCGATGCGCAGATCCTGCTCGCCGAGCAGGCGAGCGTGTCCCGATACGACGTCCACCACGCAGAGCCGCGTGCTTTCGCCGTTCGATGCGGCCGCGGCAATCCGCGTTCCGCGGGGCGACCAGACCGGCGAAAAAAGGCTGTAGCCGTCGGGGCCGTTCAGATGCCGGACCTCGCGCGTCGTCAGGTCGATCACGCACAGGTGCGCTCGATCGACGCCTGTCAGCAGCGGCGGGCTGGCACGCGGCACGGACGATAGCCCGCCGGTCAGTGCAATTGCCACATGCGTTCGGCACGGGGAGAAATCGAACAGCGGGCCGTAGGTCCGGCTGAATCCTTCGATCGCGAGTACGTCTTCGACATCAAGTACCCGCGCGGGCATGTTTGTATGGGTCACCGTGTATCCATCCGGTCGGTTGGGCAGGGCAGCGGAACACGGCGCCGTTCGTCAGGCGCCCGAAGCGGCAACGGTGTGCCTGACGTTTCGCTTTCGGCGAGCATAGCGTGTCGGTGCGCGCGGACTCAAGGTTGACGCAGTTGCGCAGCCGAACGCCGACGAGCGCCGTGCGAACGCCACCACGGACACGCGCGCAACACCGTGCCGATGCCGTCGTCACACGACGAAGCTGAACCGGTTCCACATCGACGCCTTTGATGTCTGACGTCTTAACACATCGATTCATCCGCGACCAACGCTGCGCGAATTACGTCCCGAACGTGAATCATCACACGGCGGAAGGGTTTTTGTTAGGGAAACTCCCGCCCCGTTCGTCACGGTTTTTTGTTGACCGACATCGTATAACAAAGTCATGATTTCCCGAAAGAAAGGTCCCATCCACCTGACCGCAAGAGAGGAGACATGAACTCATCCAGGATCGCGCGCCGCATCCGCCGCATCGCATTGGCGCTGGGCTTCACGCTGTCGGCCGCCGCGGCTGTCGCCGCGCCGGTTTCGATCAACATCGTCGACGTCGCAGGCAATCTGCAGCTCACGCAAAAGGCGATCGAGGCGTTCAGGGACAAGAACCCGAATCTCGTGTCGACCGTCACGTTCACGAACGCGCCGGCGCCGCAGCTGCCCGGCAAGATCAAGGCGATGCAGGCGGCCGGCCGCTCCGACATCGACCTTGTGCTGACCGGCACCGACGCGCTCGCGGCCGGCATCGAGCAGAACCTGTGGCTGAAGCTCCTGCCCGACAACGCGGGCGCGTTCCCCGGCGTGCTCGACAAGTACGCACCAGGCCCGCGCAAGATGCAGGACCTCGCGCAGGGCTTCGGCCTCGAAGTCACGTATATGCCGGCCGGGCCGCTGCTCGAATACAACCCGGCGAAAGTCAGCGATCCGCCGAAGACGCCCGCGCAACTGCTCGCGTGGTGCAATGCGCATCCGAACAAGCTGATCTACGCGCGCCCGGCGAACTCGGGCCCGGGCCGCACGTTCCTGATGGGGCTGCCGTACGTGCTCGGCGACAAGAATCCGCAGGATCCGATCAACGGCTGGGACAAGACGTGGGCGTTCCTCAAGCAGCTGAACGACTGCATCCCGTATTACCCGGGCGGCACGTCGGCCGTGATGAAGGAGCTCGGCGAAGGCACGCGCGACATGACGGTGACCGTCACCGGCTGGGACCTGAACCCGCGCGCGCTCGGCATCGTGCCGGCCGACTTCAAGGTCCAGGCGTTCGACAACATGACGTGGGTCAACGACGCGCACTACATGGTGATTCCGAAGGGCGTGCCGAAAGAGAAGCTCGACGTGCTGTTCAAGCTGATGACCTTCCTGCTCGAACCGCCGCAGCAGGCGATGACCTACGACGACGGCTACTTCTATCCGGGTCCGGCCGTGAAAGGTGTGACGCTCGAAATGGCGCCCGCGCACAGCCAGGAAGCCGTCAGGAAATTCGGCCGTCCCGAATACGCGAAGCTGCTCGCCGACCGTCCGCACGTACAGCCGCTCAACGCGCAGGCGATGGTCGCCGCGTTCCAGAAGTGGGACCGCGAGATCGGTTCGCAGAAATCGAAATAGCGCACTGAAGTCATGCGCTGAAGTCATGCATTGAAGTCACGCAGCGAAGTCACATACCGAAGCAGATACCACCTGGCGGGCGCTGCGGCGCCCGCGTCATCGGAGGCAGTCAGGAACCCGTGATGAAGCACACTTTCGAACAGCTGCGTCTCGATTCGGTATGCCGCAGCTTCACCAATACGGAAGGCGCGCAGCTCGCAGCGCTGAGCGGGCTCGACCTCGACATCCGGCGCGGCGAGTTCATCGCGCTGCTCGGCCCGTCCGGCTGCGGCAAGTCGACGGCGCTCAACTGCATCGCGGGCCTGCAGCCGCTCACGAGCGGCGGCATCTGGCTCGACGACGAACGCATCGACGTGCTGCCGCCCGAGCGCCGCGGGTTCGGCATGGTGTTCCAGAACTACGCGCTGTTCCCGCACATGTCGGTGCTCGACAACGTCGGCTTCGGCCTCAAGATGCGCGGCGTGTCGAAGCAGGCAACCCGTCAGCGCGCGCAGCAGGCGCTCGAGCTCGTGCAGCTCGTCGGCCACGAGCGCAAGCTGCCCGGCCAGCTGTCGGGTGGTCAGCAGCAGCGCGTCGCGATCGCGCGCGCAATCGTGATCGAGCCGCCGCTCGTGCTGATGGACGAGCCGCTGTCGAACCTCGACACGAAGCTGCGCATCGAGATGCGCGCGGAGATCCGCCGCATCCACACGCAGCTCGAACGCGCGACGATCTATGTGACGCACGACCAGGACGAGGCGCTGTCGATGGCCGACCGGATCGTCGTGATGAAGGAGGGTGTCGTGCAGCAGGTCGCGTCGCCGAAGGAGGTCTATACGCGGCCGCACAACCTGCACGTCGCGCGCTTCATGGGCTATCGCAACGTGCTGCCGTTCACGCTCGAAGGGATGGCCGGCGACTACGTGACAGTCGCAGCTTCAGGCGTGCGGCTCACCGGCGTGCCGATGGCCGGGTTCGACCGCAAGGATGTCGCGGTCGCGCTGCGCCCCGACGATTTCGCGCGCGCGGACGCGGCGGACGACAATGCGTTCGACGCGATGGTCGAGACCGTCGAGTACGGCGGCCGCGATTCGCTGCTGCGCGCGGTCGCGCCGTTCGGCAAGATCTGGGCGCGCGTGGCCGGCGAATTCGGCGAAGGCGAGCGCCTGCGGCTGCGCGTGGCGCCGGAGCGCACGCTGGTCTATGCAGGAGAAACTGAATGAGCACGCTCCTCGCGCCCGGTGGCGCGCCGCGCGACGCGAAAGGCTGGCTCGTCACGCCCGCGCTCGGCTTCATCGTCGCGCTGTTCATCTATCCGTTCGCGTACGGTCTCGTGCTGTCGTTCCAGCCGATGAACGGCGGCGGCGCGCTCGCGAACTACGTGCAGTTCTTCACCGACACCGCAATGTGGCCGACCGTGATCGTCACGCTGAAGCTCGCGGTGCCGGCGACGCTGATCAACGTCGGCGTGTCGGTGCCGGTCGCGTTCGCGCTGCGCCGCAGTTCGCCGTACCAGAAGCTCGTGACGACGCTGCTCGTGATCCCGGTCACGCTCGGCACGGTGCTCGTCGCGGACGGGATGCTCACGTACTTCGGCCCGAACGGCTGGTTCCCGCAGGCGCTGCAGGGGCTGCATCTGTACACCGACGAAGTGCGCCTCACGCACAACTACTGGGGCGTGCTGCTGTCGCTGATCGTATCGGGCTTTCCGTTCGCGTTCCTGCTGATGCTGTCGTACATCAGCGGCATCGACCCGACGCTCGCACGCGCGGCCGCGACGCTCGGCGCGAACCCGTGGCAGCAGTTCCGCCGGATCTACCTGCCGCTCCTCGTGCCGGGGCTCACGATGGCCGCGTGCCTGTCGTTCGTGCAGGCATTCTCGGTGTTTCCGTCGGCCGTGCTGCTCGGCGCGCCGGCCGGCCCGACGCGCGTGATCTCGATCGCCGCAGCCGAAGCCGCGTTCGAGAGCTACGACTATTCGCTCGCGTCGGCGATCGCGATCGTGATGGGTTTCGTGCAGTTGCTGGTGGTCGCGTCGATGCTCGGCGCACGCCGCTTCTTCTATACCGGGCCGGTGACGGGAGGCAAGGGCTGATGGCAACCGACAATCATGCCACGCGGACGTGGCCTTCTCGGCACGGCCAGCACGGCCAGCACGAAGTGCGACGCGACGACGGCACGCGGCCCGTCAACGCGATGAAACCGCAAAAGGTGCGCGGCAACGCGGGCGCCCGCGCGTGGAAGGCGCTCGTCTGGGGCGTGATGGCGTTCTTCCTGCTGAACGTGATGCTGCTGATCGCAACCGTCGCGGTCAATTCGGTCGCGACGCGCTGGTTCGGCACGCCGCTGCCGCAGGGCTTCACGCTGCACTGGTACGCGAAGGCCTGGGAGGACTTCCAGCTCGCGAGCGTGCTGTGGGTGACGGTCGAAGTGGTCGGCGCGGTCGTGCTGCTGTCGATCGCGCTCGGCGTGCCGGCTGCCTATGCGCTCGCGCGCGCGCAGTTTCCCGGCAAGCGCTTCGCGTTGCTCGTGTTCCTGCTGCCGCTGATGGTGCCGCCGGTCACGTACGGGATTCCGATGGCGACCGTGATGTACAAGGTCGGGCTCGCGGGCACGTTGTCCGGCGTGATCCTCGCGAACCTCGTGCCGGCGCTGCCGTTCGTGATCCTCGTGATGACGCCGTTCATCGAGCAGATCGACCCGAACCTCGAATCGGCGGCACGGATCTTCGGCGCGAACACGTGGCGCTATTTCCGCTACGTGCTGCTGCCGTTGCTGGTGCCGGGCATGCTCGCGGCCGCGCTGCTCGTGCTCGTGCGCACGATCGGGATGTTCGAGCTGACGTTCTTCACGGCCGGGCCGAGCACGCAGACGCTCGTCGTCGCGCTGTATTACGCGGTGTTCTCGACCGGCGTGCGCGCGCCGCAGTCGATCGACGCGATGGCGATGATCTACATGGCGATCACGCTCGTGTGGGTCGTGATCGCGCTGCAGTTCGTGAGCCCGACGCAGCTCGTGAGCCGTGTGAAGCAGGAGCGGCAGTAACGGGCTGCGTGCTTCGTGCAATTGGTTACAAATGGATACCGCGTACGGGGCGCGATCGTTGCAGACTACGCGACATACCGGCGCACGGCCGGCGTCTTGCGGGGCGCGGGCGCGGTGCGCTTTCCGACGCTCACCGAATCACGAACAACCATGAAGCTCCACACGCTGCTGACGCTTGGCGTCTCGACGATGCTCGTCGCCGCCTGCAACCTGTTCCATGACGGCCCCGGCACGCGCGACATCGACGCGGCCGTGCGCCGCTCGCTCGAAGCCGAAAACCACGGTGGCCTCAACGCGCTGCTCGGCCAGCCGCTGCCGGTGTCGGCCGACGTCGTGTCGATCCAGCCCGACGGCGACTGCAAGAAGGTCAGCGAGCGCACCTACACGTGCAACGTCGTGTTCACGTGGCGCGACCCCGACAACGCGCCGACGCACGCGCAACTGACGTTCGTGCAGGGCGCCGACGGCGCGTGGCAGACGTCGAACGTCGACGCGGCGCTCGCGACGGGCGCGGCGAAATCGCTGATCGACCGGATCGGCAAGGCGTGGCCGGGGAACGCAGCGAGCTCGGCGAGCTCGGCGACTGCGCCGCAGTAAGCAGCCGAGCCGCGCCGGCCCGCGACGAACACGCGAGCGCATCGCCGTTGACGGGGGCGGGCGCGTGAGGGCTTCCCACCCGGTTCGGCGCATAGAGGATCGCCCGACTCGTGTCGGTTTTGCGCGAGGCTTCTCCAGTGTGACGCTCAACCGCTAAACATCGCTTCTTTCAGCAACCAATTGCGAAAGGCCACGAGTTTCGCGAGGCCGGAACACTCGTCGCGATACACGATGTAATAGGCCAACGGCGAAGCGAACGTTATTTCCGGGAAAAGTCGCACCAGACGCCCGGTTGCCAGATCGTCGCGCGCCATGACGCTACGCGCGAGCGCGACGCCGTGGCCGTCGATGGCGGCCTGCAGGACCGCCGCGGAGTTGTTGATCTGCATCCCGCGCCCGGTAGCGACATCCGTCACGCCGGCTTTCTGCAGCCACGTATCCCAGGCGGGAAAGCCCGTACGGCTATCCATCGACAGGTCGTGGATCAAGGTCTCCCGGGCCAGGTCAGCCGGTTTTTGCAGGCGCGAACGACCGCGCAGCAACGCGGGCGAGCACACGGGATAGACATCTTCGTCCATGAGCTTGTCCGCGACGAGCCCCGGCCAACTGCCCGTTCCGTAGCGCACGCCGATATCGATCTGCTGGGTAACGAAATCCACCGGTTTGAGGTTGGTGTCCAGACGCACATCCGTATCGGGCCACGCGTTCTGAAAGCTTTCGATCCGCGGCAACAGCCACTTGGCTGCAAAGGCCGGGCTGACCGCCACGGTGAGTACCCCGCTCGCGGATCCCTCCTTGAGCCGTTCCAGACCGACCGTCAGTCTGTCGAAACCTGCACGGATATCCGGCAGCGCGCGTTCGGCCGCCTCGGTCGGCACGAGTCGAAGGCGCCCGCTGGCGCCGCGATGGAACAGCGGCGTACCCAGCCAATCCTCCAGCGCACGGACCAGTTGACCGACAGCGGCAGGCGTCACATGAAGTTCGGCCGCAGCCGCCGAAAAGCTCCGATGACGGGCACTGGCCTCGAACGCACGCAATGCATTCAGGTGAACGGGCGACTTCATATCGGCAAAGATTTTCTTTCAATTGAGAACACATTATCTCGTTTGCCGGCGAAAGTGAACCAGCGAAAAATCCACGATGTACTGGTTGCCGGCCCTACAAGGTAATGGATAGATCCGCAGCATGATCCAACCCCGGCCATCTTCATCAATAGCTTTTCTTCCAAACGGATTTCACCATGAACAATCAATTCAACGGCAAGAAGCTGCTGGTCGTCGGCGGCACGAGCGGAATGGGGCTGCAAACGGCCCGTCTGGTTCTCGCCGAAGGCGGTAGCGCGGTCATCGTGGGGCATCGGGCGGACAAAGCCGAAGCGGCGCGCAAGGAGCTGGCCGCGCTGGGCCCGGTCGTGGCGCTGACGGCGGACCTGTCCGGCGACGACGGCCTCGCGGCACTGCTCCAGACCCTCGATGAGCAGCATCCGGACATCGACCTGCTGGTCAACGCCGCGGGCGTGTTCTTCCCCAAGCCGTTCCTCGAGCATCGGGACGCGGACTACGACCAGTACATGAAGCTGAACAAGGCGTTCTTCTTCATTACGCAGAAAATCGCCGCCAATCTGGTCGCCAACGACCGCCCGGGCGCGATCGTCAATATCGGCTCGATGTGGGCGAAACAGGCGATCGCAGCGACGCCGTCGTCGGCGTACTCGATGGCGAAGGCGGGCCTGCACTCGCTGACCCAGCACCTGGCCATGGAGCTGGCCCCGAAGCGCATTCGCGTCAACGCGGTATCGCCAGCGGTCGTCCAGACGCCGATCTACGAAGGCTTCATCCCGAAGGCCGACGTGCACGACGCGTTGCAGGGCTTCAACAGCTTCCATCCGATCGGCCGGGTCGGCACGCCGCAAGACGTTGCGGAAGTCGTCGCGTTCCTGTTGTCGGAAAAGGCGAGCTGGGTCACCGGCGCGATCTGGGACGTGGACGGCGGCGTAATGGCCGGCCGCAACTGACGGATGGCGAACAGAAGCACGACTCGCCCGCCTTCAACTTAATTGGGATACCTTGACAAGATGAACGACTGGAACGCTTACCGCGCTGCCCTGCTGGAGCGCGTCGGCGACTACGCGAAACAAAGCCCCGACGTGGTGCGCGGCCTGACGGCGATCGACAACGCCGCCGCGAAAACAGGCCGTCTGGATCCGAGGATCCACGAACTGATCGCCCTGGCCGTGGCCGTGACCACCCGTTGCGACGGCTGCATTTCCGTGCACACCAAAAAGGCGGTCGAGCTCGGCGCCACACTGGAGGAAATCTCCGAGGCGCTGGGTGTCGCGATCGCGCTAAACGCGGGGGCTGCGCTGACCTACTCGGCGCGCGTCATCGAAGCCCACGCGCAACTGTCCAGTCAGTAATTCGCACTGCGGTCCGCCAGCTGCCGATTGCCGGTGGGCCGGCCACGTGCCCATCAAGCCCAGGAACAACATCCATGCTCATCAACGCCGATTTCTCGCGCCGTGTCGTTGGCGCGGGCCTGAGCGGCCTGAGCGGCCTGTCCGCGGCCTTCCTGCTGGAGAAGCAAGGCATCAGCGACTACGTGCGCTCGACGCGCGCGATGTCACGGTCAGAAAATGAAATCGGGCGATGTCAGATTCCGCATGGTGCTCACGATGACCCACGAGCCGTCATATGGAACAAGCAATGGCCCGCTGCGGGAACAGGTATGACAAGCACGAGACAGATGACGATTCCAGCGTCGCACTTCGGGATGGTTCTGGGTCTTGCCGGCCTCGGGCAAGCATGGCGTGCAGCCACGCGGCTATGGGCACTGCCGCCGCTCGTGGGCGAAACGCTTCTGGCGGTGGCGGGATTGACCTGGGCCGTACTGATCGCCGGCTACATGTGGCAGGCCATCCCTCGCTTTGAGCAGGTGCAGGCCGAATTCCTGCATCCCGTGCAGGGCGGCACGCCAGCATTGGTGTCGGCTGCAACTTCGCTCGTCGCGATGGCGGCCCAGCCCTATTCGACGACCGTGGCGTGGATTCTGTCCATCATGGGCATCGGGTGGCACGTGGGATTCAGCCTGTGGCACACGGGCACGCTCTGGCAAGGCGGGCGGAATTCGAAGGACACGTTGCCGACCGTGTATCTGCCTGGCGGCGGTGAGTGATCAGCGTGTGGCGCTTCTCGGGGAGCGTGTCATTCTTGAGCGCCGATGCATCGAGCGCAATCGCTTGCTGCGCGAGCGAGCGCAGCTACGAGGCGGGAATTCCGCATCCTGGCCGAATGGCACGGCGCCCAGCGTCAGGGAAAACCCTTATTTTGAGATATAATGTCGACCTAGAAGAAAGGTCGAATCATGCCAGAACGTTTCCAAGCCATTGAAAGAATTGCTTTTTCGCTGATCTGCATGTCCGCGGTCGTGTGTTCCGCGTTCCTCGCGTACGCGCAGCATCCGGAGATCAAGGATGCGTTCCACGAGGGTGAAGCGCTGATGCGCGAAAGCGCGAAGTATTCCGCCGTTTGCGCACCGACTTCGGTCGATCCGTGCGTCGAGATGTCCGCGTACTGACACCGATTGCCTGATTCCCGCGTGTGCGCCGGCTGACGCCGGACCTGCGCACGCAGCGCCGCCGCGTGCCAGGCAGCACGCGGCATCACACAGCGGCGATCGTTTCCCGCCGACGCGTCGCACATGCGCGACGCAATGCTCGGCACACTGATCGAGCGCGTTTCCGCTCGATTTCTACCGATTCCGTGCGCCGCAGCGACATGCCTGCGCATCGGTCCGACGCACCCTCATTGCACTCCGGCGGCCCCGCGGCGCGCGCAGCCCCGTCAACTCGCTTGCACGGATCGACGGCCTTATCGTCTGCAATCCAGACTATCTCGCCCGCCGCGGCACACGCTTCATCCAGATCGAACCCCTTCGCCACGCGCTCCCCGCTGCGGCCTCGGTTTCAATTCACGGGCCGGGCGCGGCGGCATCGCGCCGTGGACGGTCGCGAGTTGCGTGCGGATGACGCTGTTGCCGAGGTCGTACAGCTGCGTTCGGCGAGCGTGTCGGTCGACAGCCCGAGCTGCAGGATTGGCACCGTCGACGCGTTGTACGTGATGAATCCGAGCGCGGCCGGCCAGATTGCGAAATCGTCATCTTGCGGTCAGCGTGGCGCCGGGGCCGCTCGCCACAATGAACGTGTCGGCCGAGGCACCGCACACGCAGCCCCGCCGGCCGCGCATCGACGATGCGTGTTCATCGACTCTTCGCTTCGACACCTCATTGGGGAGCTTCATCATGAAACGCAAACTGATGGCAGCGGCCGCGCTGCTTACCGTCGCGATCGGCATGCCGGCCGCCACCTTCGCACAGACGACTTCGCCGGAGGGCGTGACGCGCGCGCAGGTGATCGCGGACCTGATCCAGGCGCAGCGCGACGGCACCGTGCCCGCGCCGAGCTGGGACTACCCGCCAAACCAGCAGACGATCGAGCGCAATCGCGAGCTGTACGCGATCGCCCACGGCGAAGCCGACGTCACGACCCGCCACGCGTCGGCGTCCGCGCCGACGTCGGGCGCGCAGTGACGCGAGGGCAGGCACGACATCCGCGCAACGGCGGCCGTGTCGCGACGGATATCGCTGCCGGCCTTACCACGCGATGATCATGACCGTCAGCGCAATCGGGAACAGCGCGAAGCCCAGCAGCCCCAGCGCGCCGTCCGCGGCCATCGTGATCGGCGACAACGCGAGCTTCGCGCCTTCGCCGACCGCAGTCGGCTTCTCCGTCACCGTCACCTCGTACGCCTGGTTGAACGCCTGCGGCACCGATGCCGCCGTCACGTTGTTCGGCAGATAGCGGGTGCCGCTGATCGAGCCTTCGTCCGTGAGGCGATAGCCTTCATCCTTGAACCCGTCGGCCAGTGCAAGCGCGCGGATGTCGTCGGATTCGGGCGGCACATTGGCACGGTCCAGCGAGATCCGGTAACGCCCGCCGATCTTGTCGCCTTGCGCCACGAAATCGATGAACGCCGTACGCAGCTTCGGCCTGTACGGGCCCTTGAGCACCGCACCGAGTTCGGGCGGCATGTCGAAGATGTAGTGGTATTTCTGGCCGAGCACGACCAGCTTCTTGCCGTCGGCGGTGATCAGGAACGCGGACAAGGTTTCCTGGTATTTCGAATCCTTGAACCACGCTTTCGTGACCGGGCCGAAATTCTTGCACCCGGCCAGGAGGCCAGACGCGCTCGCGCCGGTCAGCGCGAGAAAGTGTCTTCTTTTCATGTGAGCTGCGTTAGGTCTTGTTATACAGCGGAACCGCTTGAGTGCCGGGCGGGTCGTTGAAGAACCCGATCGCCCGGACGGCCGGAATTGCGGTTTGTTTTCCGCGTATTGTAGGGTCGAAAGCGATACCGCGAAATATCGATTCGCGAGGAATCTCCGTCGCAACGGGCGTTCGCCGGCCGGTTCGGCGCGTGCAGCGCATGCCCGGCCGCCTTCACTCCGTGCGGTAGACTGCACGCTCGAATGTTCTGCCGACCCTGACCCGACATGGACCGAATCGATGCGATGAAAGTGTTCGTCGCCACGCTGGACGAGGGCAGCCTCGCGGGCGCAGGCCGCCGGCTCGGCCGCTCGCCCGCGGCGGTAAGCCGGGCGATCGCGTTTCTCGAGGCGCACACGGGCACCGCGTTGCTGTACCGCACGACCCGGACGATCCGGCTCAGCGAGACCGGCGAGCGGTATGCGGCCGCGTGCCGCCGCATCCTCGCGGACCTCGAGGAAGCCGACATGCTGGTGGCCGACGAGCAGTCGGCGCCGCGCGGGCTCCTGACCGTGACGGCCCCGGTCGCCGCCGGCGAGGACGTGCTGCGCCCGCTCGTCGACGAGTTCATCGATCGCCATCCGGCCGTGTCGATCCGCCTGCAACTGCTCGACCGTCCGGTCAGCCTGATCGACGAGGGCATCGACGTCGCGCTGCGCATCGCGCACCTCGCCGATTCGACGCTCGTTGCGATTCCCGTCGGCGCGGTGCGGCGCGTCGTGGTTGCGTCGCCGGACTATCTCGCGACGCATCCGCCGATCAACGCGCCGGCCGATCTCGCACAGCACCAGATCGTGTCGATGACGCACTTCGGGCTCGATTCATGGAGCTTCCCGCAGTCGGGGCAGGCCGCGATCCCGCAGGTGGTCCAGTTCACGCCGCGCTTTATCGTCAACACGATCCGCGGCGCGATTGCGTCGGCGGTCGCCGGCCGCGGCGTCACGCGGATGTTCTCGTATCACGTTGCCGACCAGGTCAACGCCGGTACGCTGAAGATCGTGCTGCGCGACAGCGAGCATGCGCCGCTGCCCATTCATCTGCTGACGCCGCACGGGCGGCTGTCGGTCCCGAAGGTCAGGGCATTCGTCGATTTCGCGGCGCCACGGCTGCGCGAGCACTTCGCGCGACTCGCGTCGATCACCGACGGCGTCTGAAGCGTGTGCGTGAAGACAGTCGAATTGAATAGTGGTGTATCCCTGCGCGGCGGAGATACATTGCGATACATGACGATCCACCGCCTGCGCTATAACACAGGCTCCACCTGATACGGAGTGCACCATGCAAGAAGCTGCCTGGCTCAAAGGGTCCTGCCACTGCGGGGCCGTGAAATTCGAAGTCCGCACCGCCATCACGCCGGCGGGCCGCTGCAACTGCAGCCTGTGCCGCCGCAAGGGAGTGCTGATGAGCCCGATGTTCGACGGCAGCAACCTCAGGATCCTGGAAGGCGAAAGCGCGCTGACGCTGTATCAGTTCAACACGCGCGTGGCACGGCATTATTTCTGCAAGCATTGCGGGATCCATCCGTTCCATCAGACGCGCAAGGATCAGGCCCTCTGGCGCGTCAACCTCGGCTGCATCGATGGCGTCGATCCATACGCGCTCGACGCCACGGTCGCGGATGGCGCGAGCCTGTCCGTCGTGGACGACGCATGAGGCGCCTGCTCGCCATCGTCCTGTTCGTCGCGGGCGGGTTCGCAACCGAGATTGCCCATCCGGCGCAGTGTTCGCTGATTTCCGCAAGCTGCACTCGGATCGGCGGAACAGCCAAACGCACCGACGAACGCGGGAAGCGATCGCACGCGCATTGAACCGCCTGCGCCGCAGTGCCCGGTCGAATTCCAATTGCTTCCGATAAGATCGCACGCGACATATAATGCCGATATTCGCGAGCCATCTTTGTAGAGGAGGACGCCCATGAAATCGACCGACGCGAATCCGCGCACCACCCCGAAGCTGTCCGACTTCCTGTGTTTTGCCGTCTATTCGGCAAACCTTGCGTTCGGCAAGGCCTACAAGCCCATCCTCGAGGAACTGGGCCTCACGTACACGCAATACATCACGATCATTGCGCTGTGGGAAGAAGACAACCAGACCGTCGGCAGCCTCGGTGAAAAACTGTTCCTCGAATCCAATACGCTGACGCCGATCCTCAAGAAGCTCGAGGCGATGGGCTATCTGGAGCGCCGGCGCGATCCCGCCGATGAGCGGCAGGTGCTCGTCAGCCTGACGAAAAACGGCCGGCGCCTGCGCGAAAAGGGCCTCAACATGGACCTCGTCGAAGCCACCGGCCTGAAGCCCGATGAATTCGCGAAGATGCAGAAGGGCATCGTCACGCTGCGCAACAACCTCATTCGTTCCGTCGAAGAGCAGGAACAGGCGTGACGCGGAGCGGCGGGCAGCGGACATCCCCGGTCCTACGCGTGTAAGCCGGGGATTTTGTTGAAGGGAAGTTGCCTGCCAAGGAAAGGCAGGTGAGGGGATGTCCCCGGTTCGACATGCGTAAGCCGGGGATTTTAATGATGCGAAGTGACTCGATTAAATATCGTATGCGATCACATCGCATGCGATATTTATGCCGGACTTCAGCGAAACCATTGCTTGCGAGACGACATCCCGCTCGATCATTCGCAACCCGTCCTGACAGCGTTTGCCAAACCGGCGATCCGCTCAATGACCGAAGTAGATCGAACGTTCGGCGCTGCGGATCACATTCGGGCGACCGCCTTCCGTAACGGCACCGCCGTTGCCGCCATAGCCGGACGCGGATGTATCGTCGGCCACGGCGTCGCTCGCGTGAATCTGCCGCAGCGCTGCCTGGATATCGTCCGGATAGTGCGGATCGTTGGGGCGGTTCGGCCGGAAGCCCGCCTCGGCAAGCTGGGCCAGTTCCGCGCGGACTTGCGCGCGGGTGACCGTGCCGGATGACGCGCCATCACCGTTGGCGAACGCGGGCGTGGTAACGGACGCCGCTGCGGCGACGAGAACGGCAGCAATCAGTTGGATCTTCATGGTTGACCTCGACAGGAGAGTTTCGGTTGCATTCGCGCCGACGGGCCGGGCCGGCAGGCCGCGGTCGTCCGGCAGGTTCATGGAAATGCTCAGACGATGTTGATTGCGACGTCGATGTTGCCGCGCGTCGCCTTCGAGTACGGGCAGGTCTGATGCGCGGTGTCGACGATGCGCTGCGCGACGTCCCGATCGAGACCCGGCAGGCTGACGTTCAGGCGCGCCTGGATGAAATACGCGCCGCCGGCCGTGCCCAGATCCACCTCGGCATCGACCGCGAGATCCGCCGGCAGCGTGACCTTCGACGCACGCGCGGTGAGCTGCATCGCGCCGATGAAACAGGCCGACCAGCCTGCGGCGAACAGTTGTTCCGGATTGGTGCCGCTGCCGGCGCTGCCCGGCGACGACAGCTGAAGATCCAGCCGGCCGTCGGAGCTGCGCACCGCGCCGTCACGGCCGCCGGAAGAGGTATGCGTCTTGCCCGTGTACAGCACATTTTCGATCCTGCTCATCGTGGACTCCTAGGGGGAAGAAAGGTTTTTAACGCATGCGATTTGATCGCATGCGATGCATATTGATCGAGAAGAACAGCGATGTCAAGCGCATTCAAATAAATCGCATGCGATTTAAATCGGGTTCGAAACGAAATGGGCAGGGTGCGTCGCTCGCACGCACTGTGCGCGCATCCCGGAGAGAAGGGCGTCGCGCCCCGCGGCACGTGCGTCCGCCGCGTGGGCGCGCGGGTTTCAGGCCGGCAGGATCTGCGCGATCACGACGATCTCGATCGCGGCATTGCCGGGCAGTTGAGCGTGCGAGAACGCGGAACGCGCATGTCCGGCCTTGTCGCCCAGCGCGGCCGCGAACAGATCCGACGCGCCGTCGATCACCGCAGGCTGGCCGTGGAATCCTGCCGCGGAACTCACGTGGCCTTCGACGCGCACGATGTGATGCAGGCGATCGAATCCGCCCAGATGCCGGTCGATCTGCGCCAGCACGTTCAACGCGGCGAGCCGCGCCGCGTGCTGGCCTTCTTCGACGGTCAGCTGCTCGCCGACGCGTCCCGTATAAGCGATCTTCCCGTCCGCGAGCGGCACCTGCCCGGAGATGAACAGCAGGTTGCCTGCTTCGCTGACGGCCGTGTAGTTGCCCATCGGTTGCGGCGGAACGGGCAGGGTGTAGCCGAGTTCGGCGAGTTTTTGGTGGACAGACATGTCGTTCTCCTTTGCGGTATGGAAACAAACTTGATCGGGGTAAAGCGGTGTGCTGCAGGCCGAATGCCTGTCAGTCACTGTAGTTGCGCGACCGCCGGCGGTAAATGTCATCGGTGCAAAGGTATCGGGACGCGATGTAACGAATGAAGCGGAACCCAGCGTCGGCGTCGCGTCGGTCATGTCGGCGGCGGCTTTATTCGCGCACGATCTTCGTGCACACTCAGCGGACGCGCTCGCGCGTGCCCGCGTTGCAATTCCGGCGGACGCGCGCCGGCATGCACCTGAGACGCCACGGAACAGCGCATGCAACGAAAATTCGACGACCTGCTGCTCGGCAGCATCGAGCTGTTCTGCCTGGCGGCGGAACTCGGCAGCTTCACGCTGGCGGCGACCGCTGCGAGCGTCACGCCGGCGGCCGTGAGCCGTTCGGTTGCGCGACTGGAGGAGCGCCTCGGCGTGCGCCTGTTCGTGCGCACGACGCGGCAGATTCGCCTGACCGACTCGGGGCGGCGCTATTTCGAGCAAAGCCGGCAGGCGCTGTCGCAGCTCGTCGATGCGGAGCGCGAAGCGACGGGCCAGCAAACCACGCCCGCCGGCGTCGTCCGGATCAGCATGCCGACGCCTTACGGACACTATCGCGTGCTGCCGCTGCTGCCGGCGTTCCGTGCGCAGTATCCGGACGTCGAAGTCGAAGCCCACCTGAGCAACCGCAACATCGACTTCGCCGACGAAGGTTTCGATCTCGCGATTCGAGGCCGTGCGCCGGACGACTCGAGCCTGATCGCGCGCAAGCTCGAAGATGCGGAGATGGTGGTGGTCGGGACGCCCGGCTACCTGAAGCGCGCGGGCAAGCCGAAATCGATCGACGATCTGCAGTCGCACGACTGCATCCAGTTCGAACTGCCGAGCAGCGGCCGCAACCTGCTGTGGGCGTTCCAGGATGCGTCCGGCGAGCTCGACGTTGTGACGAAAGGTGCGTACGGCACGTCCGGCGACGTGTTGTCCGGCGTGACGCTCGCGCGTAGCGGTGCGGGGCTGTTCCAGACGTACCGCTTCATCGTCGAACAGGACCTGCGCGACGGGCGGCTCGTGGAGGTGCTGGCCGACTACGGCGGCCGGTCACGACCGTTCATCCTGCTCTATCCGCATGCGCGCTATCTGTCGTCGCGCGTGCGGGTGTTCGTCGATTACCTCGTCGAGCAGCTGGCGCGCGCGCCGGGCAAGCCGGCGCGCTGAGGCTGAGCGGCAGGCCACTCACGCCGCGCTCGAATGCCGCGCGGCCGTGCTCAGTGGCCGGCGCTCTGGCCGCCATCGACGTGCAGGATCTCGCCGGTCACGAACGGTGCCGAGTCGAGATAGAGCAGCGCGCCGACGATGTCGCTCATCTCGCCCATCCGGCCGACCGGATGCAGCGAGGCCAGCGTCGGATGGCTTTCGACCGCGTGCATCGGCGACTTGATGATGCCCGGCGCCACGGCATTGACGCGAATGCCGGCCTTCGCATACTCGATCGCGAGCGATTTCGTCGCGGCGTTCAGGCCGCCCTTCGTCAACGACGCGAGCACCGACGGCACATTGCTGTTCGCGTGATCGACGAGGCTCGTCGTGATGCTGACCACGTGGCCGCCGCCGTTCTTCTGCATCGCGTCGATCGCGCGCTGCGTGATGTAGAAGAAGCCGTTCAGGTTCACGCTGTTGATCGCTGCATATTCTTCCGCCGTGTATTGCGTGAACGGCTTCGCGATGAAGATGCCCGCGTTGTTGACGAGCGTGTCGACGCGGCCGAAACGTTCGATCGCGGTCGCGACGACACGGCGCGCGGTGTCCGGATCGCCGATGTCGCCGGCGACGGTGGCGAGATCGGGATCGTTCGACGGTTCGATCGAACGGGACGTCGCGACGACGCGATAGCCGCGTGCGCGGAACGCCTTCACGGTTTCGGCGCCGATGCCTTGCGACGCGCCGGTGACGATGACGACTTTGGATGCGCTCATGATTTGCCTCGATGGTTCAATGGGTTTCGGCTTCAGTGCCGACCGGATCAACGAATCCGATGGAATGAAATTTAGGCGCATCGGGAGCGGCTACGAAGACCCACCATGGAGCAACAGTCTTGCGTCGCGGTAACAAATCAAAATTTCGATGAGGTTGCAGTTTTCGAGGCCGACGGATACCGGGAGAAGTAGCGCAGCTGGTCGAGAAAAATGGTTGTCTGGTTTTCGGTTGTGGCGTGATCGACTGGAAACCCATACTTTCAGCATGTCCAACCGAGGAACACACCATGCTGGTCACTGACACCCGACAAATCGACGCCTACTACCGCGCGCTGGTCGAGCGCGCGGAGGATCATGTCGGCATCTTCTACGTCGGGGTGAAAACCACGGGCGTGTTCTGCATTGCGACCTGCCGGGCGCGCAAACCCAAGCGCGAAAACGTTGTGTTCTACACGGACCTCAGGGAAACGCTCAATGCTGGCTACCGGCCCTGCAAAGTGTGCAAGCCGACCGAGAACGCTCATGCGGCGCCGCCGGAAGTGGCCGAAGCCATTGACTGGGTGCGCGCCCATCCGAAGGAGCGCCTGAGCGACTATCTCCTCAGGCAGCGCGGTCTCAGCCCGGAGAAAATCCGCCGGTGGTTCCAACGGCACTACGGGATGAGTTTCCACGCGTTCCAGCGGTCTCTACGGATCAACACGGCACTGGAGGAACTGAAGGCAGGTCGTCGCACCATCGACGTCGCGCTCGACAGCGGCTACGACTCGCTCAGCGGCTTCGGCTACACCTGCAGGAAACTGACGGGGCGCGCACCGACCGAAGCCGCAAATATCATCCTCATCCACCGTTTTACGACGCTCCTGGGGCCGATGTTCGTATGCGCCACCGGGCATGGCGTATGTTTGCTCGAGTTCGTCGATCGGCGGATGCTGGAGACCGAATTCAAGGATCTTCAGCGACTTCTGCGGGCGCGCATCCTGACGGGAGAAAACGTGCACACGCGCCAGGCCGAGCGCGAAATCGGCGAGTACTTCGCCGGCTCGCGCAAGCAGTTCGATCTGACGCTGGACACGCCCGGCAGCCAATTCCAGCAATCGGTATGGCAGGCGTTGCAGGCCGTTCCCTATGGCAGCACAGCCAGTTATGGCGAGCAGGCGGACAAACTTGGCAAACCCCAGTCGGTCCGCGCCGTGGCCGGCGCCAATGGCGCCAATCGGGTGGCAATTGTCATACCCTGTCATCGGGTGATCGGGAAGGACGGCGCACTAACCGGTTATGGTGGCGGGCTGGCGCGCAAGCAGTGGCTCCTGGAGCATGAGAAGCGCCATGCATAGCGGGCGCTGCCGCATTCCCGGCCCATCTTCCGGCCCATCCCGCAGGCTGATCCGCGTCACAGCACTTCGATCGCGAGCGCGATGCCCTGGCCACCGCCGATGCAAAGCGTCACGACGCCGCGCTTGATGCCGTCGCGCTTCATCGAATGGATCAGGCGGGTCGTGAGCACCGCGCCCGTCGCGCCGATCGGATGACCGTGCGCGACCGCACCGCCTTCGACGTTGACGATCTCCTCGTCGATGCCGAGCTGACCGGCGACGGCAATCGGCACAACCGCAAACGCTTCGTTGATCTCGAAACGCCCGACATCGCGCAGCGCCCAGCCGGCCCGCTCGAGCGCGATCTTCACGGCCGGCACGGGACCGAGACCGAACATGCCGGGTTCGACCGCGGCGACGCCGAACGACACGAGCCGGGCGCTCGGCACGATCCCGTGCGTATCGGCGAACGCGCGATCCGCAACCAGCATCGCCGATGCGCCGCTGTTGAGACCCGGCGCGTTGCCCGCGGTAATCGTGCCGTCCGGGCGGAACGCGGGCTTCAGTTTCGCGAGGGTGTCGAGCGTCGTATCGGGGCGGGGCGTCTCGTCCCGGGCGAACGCAATGCGCGCCTTGCGCTGCTGGATGTCGACCGGCACGAGTTCGGCATCGAACTTGCCGTCCGCGAGCGCGGCAGAGAAGCGCTGCTGGGAGCGCAGCGCCCAGCGGTCCTGACGGTCGCGCGAGATCTCGAGCTGGCTTGCGAGATCCTCGGTATGCCACCCCGAATGCTTGTCGGAGAACGCATCGACGAGACCGTCGCGCAGCATGCTGTCATGGATCGGCGCTTCGCCCATCCGGTAGCCCCAGCGCGCGCCGTCGAGCAGGTACGGCGCACGTTCCATGCTCTCCATGCCGCCGGCGACTGCCGCCTGCGCGAAGCCCAGCATGATCTCCTGCGCGGCAGTCGCGATCGCCTGCGCGCCGGATCCGCAGACCCGATTGACCGTCAGCGCGGGAACCTGCACGGGCACGCCCGCGCCGATCGAGGCCTGCCGCGCGGGGTTCATCTTGTTGCCGGCCTGGATCACGTTGCCCATCACGACCGTATCGACAGCCGCGCCGTCGAGGCCGCTGCGCCGCAGGGTTTCGCGCACGGCGATCGAACCGAGCTCGGTCGCAGGCGTGTCCTTCAGAGAGCCGTTGAACGTGCCGATTGGCGTGCGGACGGGGTGGCAGATGACAATTTCGCGTGTACTCATGATGCGTTCCTCGCTTGCGTTGACGGGTGCGCTGACCGGTGGACTGCATGTGACGGATAGTTACCTATGCATATGCATACTGTCAACGTGGAATTCGCGGCTGCGCAGCAGAAGGGCGGCTGAACGCCGTTAGCGCTTCAGGTGTTCGTCGCGCTCGAACAGCGCGACGACCCAGTCGATAAACACGCGCACTTTCGCGCTGAGATAGCGGTTTGGCGGATAGATGACGTTGATCGGGCCGGCCTGCGGCACCCAGTCTTCGAGCAGCGGCACGAGCGCGCCGGCCGCGATCGCGTCGCGCACCGCGTACGTCGGCGCCTGGATGATCCCGAGGCCCGCGAGTCCCGCGGCCAGGTACGCATTCGTGTCGTTGACGACAAGCTTGTGATTCAGCAACAGTTCGCTGTTCGTGCCATCGCGCGAGAACCGGAACGGCCGCGCGCGGCTGCCGCGCGACGCATTCATGCCGACGGTCGGCAGATCGTACAGCTGGTCCGGCGACGCAGGCCTGCCGTGCCACTCGAGATACACGGGGGTCGCGCACGTCGTAAAGCCGAAGCTGCCGATCTGCCGCGCGACGAGGAACTGCTCGTCGACGCCGCCGGCCCGGATCGCGCAGTCGATGCCGTCGGCGACCAGGTCCGTGCGCCGGTTCCCGATGTCGAGCTCGATCTCGACGTCGGGATAGGCCGCGTAAAAATCCGCGAGCGCCGGCACGAGCACGAGCGTGCCGATCGCGGCCGCCGTATCGACGCGAATCCTGCCGGACGGCTTCGCGCGTGCGTGCGCAGTCGACGCTTCGATGTCCGTGAGGTCGGCGAGCAGGCGCACGACGCGCTCGTAGTAGAGCGCGCCCTCCGGCGTGACCGTCAGCGCGCGGGTGGTGCGATGCAGCAACCGGACCTTGAGGTCGTCCTCCAGTCTCTGCACGAGCCGGGTCACCGTTGCCTTCGGCAAGTCGAGGGTGTCGGCCGCTTTCGTGAACGTCCCGGCCTCCACGACGCGGACGAATGCGTTCATCGCATCGATGCGGTCCATGATGCGTGCCTCCATTCCCGACAGGGGACACACTATTAGACCGCAATGCCGAGGTCTGCGCGCTAGCGCCCGCTGAACGCCATCATCGCGCTGAATGGGGTCGGGCGATCAGCATCACGCGGGGCGGCGCTCGACGATCATCCTGGCGGTCAGCTCCTGCACGACTTCGCCATGCTGGTTGATCGTCTTGCAGCGCAGCGCCAGCGTCCCGTAGTTCGGTCGCGAGCGGGAAGGGGTCAGTTCAGCCACTTCGCTTTCGACGTGCAGCACGTCGCCGGCGCGCGTCGGCAGCTTCCACGCGATCTCGACGCCGGTGCCGAGCATCCCGTTGGCCAGCTTCGGTCCACTGGCGACCAGCAGCCGCATCGTGATGGCCGCGGTATGCCAGCCGCTCGCGGCGAGCCCGCGGAACATCGTGTCGCGCGCGGCATCTTCGTCGAGGTGGAACGGCTGCGGGTCGAATTCCGCCGCGAAGCGCTTGATGTCCGATGTGCTCACTTCGTGTGCGCCGGTGACGAAGGTGTCGCCGAGCGCGAGATCGTCGAAATAGAGAGGCTGTGGGTTCATGGGCAGATCCGTTTCAGAGGGAAAGGCGATCCGGACGGCGGCGCTGGCGCGCTGTCGTTCCGGGCGTTTGCCAACTTGAGCGACTTGGGCAACTGTAGGAAACGTTCCGCAGCGCAGGAAGAGGGGCGCGCGGAATGAGGAATTCCTGATCCGTCAATAATGAGCGCGTAGTCACGCAGGCGCCAGTGACTCGAATGAACACTCGAGATGCAAAACGCTGGTTTCGTGCGTCCGGCGCTAAACATCTGCCAGTCCGGAGCCGGGGCGCGGCACTGCGGCACCCGCTCGGGTGGGGTCGCCTGGCTGGCGATATCGGCGTTTTCGTAATGTTCCGACGCTTCGTCCGGCTTCACTCGACACTCATTTCGAGACGCGGGCGCCCGCACCATAACGCAATCCGTCGATAAACAGCGCCACTAACCGCCTGGCGTCGGGCGGCTCGGGACATTCGAGCGGGCCGCAGAGCGCGCCCACCGCGCACAAGAGCTCGTCCGGCTGGATACCTGCGCGAATTTCCCCCGCAGCGATCGCCACATCGAGGAGATGCTGAACGACGGGGCGCAGTCGCTGCAGGAAATACAGCGGCACGGCCTTGAAAGCGGGGTCGCCCGAATTCAGAACAGCCGCGAGACCTCGCCTCTTCGTCACGAATTCGACGTAGTGATCAATCCATTCCGTGAGCGCCTTGCCAGCGTCGAGCGTTCCAGCGAGCTCAACGCCGGCGTCCGCACAAATATCGACTTCGCTGCACAACGCAGCGACAACAAGATCCGAACGTTTCGGAAAGTGGCGATAAATCGTGCCAATCCCAACGCCGGCCCGTTGGGCAATCTCGCGTACCGGCGCGTCCACGCCTGACGTCTCGAACACCTCGAGGGCCGTTCGAAGGAGTGTGTCTATATTCCGTTGCGCATCTGCCCGCACGGCGCGCGGTGCGCTTTCCTCCGCGATCGGGCTCGTCTTGCTGCTCAATTCATTTCCCCTTGATAAGCGGAACAATGTTCCGTATATTCCGTAACCGGAGCGACGTTCCGTTTGGAATTCTAGCGGACGGGGACTGCTCCGACCCAACATTTTTCACGGAGCAGACATGCACAGCACACCCGTCGCACTCGTCACCGGTGCAAACAAAGGCATTGGCCTTCAGATTGCCAAGGAACTGGCCTCGAAAGGCTTCACGGTACTCGTTGGCGCACGCAAGCTGGACCTGGGCGTGGTAGCAGCAAAAGGCGTCGGAGCTGAGGCCCTGACCATCCAGCTCGATGTGACGGATCACGCATCGATTGCCGCAGCGGCCGCACAGATCGAAGCGACGCTCGGGCGTCTCGACGTACTGGTCAACAACGCCGGGATCTCGCGGCCGATCAAGGCCGGCACGTCCATTGAAGCAATGCGGGACGGCGACAAGGTGAGCCGCGCCTCCGTCGACGATATGCGAGTGGTGTTCGAGACGAACGTGTTTGGGGTGGTCGCCGTGACGCAGGCGATGCTGCCGCTTCTGCTCAAAGCGCCCGCCGGGCGCATCGTCAATATCTCGAGCGCGGGCGGCTCCCTCGCACTGAAGGACAATCCGGCGGATTACTCGCGCGGGTATGTCGGCGTCTACCAGGCATCGAAAACCGCGCTCAACGCGGTGACGCAAGCGTTCGCCATCGAACTCGAGGGCACCAACATCAAAGTCAACGCCGCTTGCCCGGGCTTCACGGCGACCGATTTGAGCAACCACGCACCCGGAGCTGGAACCGTTGAGGATGCGGCACGCGAGCCGGTCCGCCTGGCCCTGCTAGGCGCGGACGGCCCGACCGGAACCTTCTCGAACGCGGACGGCCCGCTCCCGTGGTGACAGGGCCGCGGGATTTCGGGACGGATCAGTTTGCGATTCAATCACCCACTTTAGATAAGTATTCTTATCAATACAGCACGATTGTTGTACCAAACTCGGCGATCGGAAAACGCGTCTGGTCTCGATACCGCGTGACGAAGCCGAACGTTTACCCGAACGTCTAGCGCGGACGCGGAATTTCCAGACGTGCATCCGCTTCCCGAGCCGCCGAGCGGCTCACTCGCGCTGGTATGACGAAAGCCCGCGTCGCTCCCGACACCCGCGACAGCCCGCCGGCACCGCGCCAACCGCCGCGCGGAGCAAAACGCCTCCCCATTCGCTAGGCTCCCCCCTATTCAAAAGTAGGGGGGTGACCCATCCCGGCCTGTCGCGCCTATCTGCAGAATCCAGATACGGGTCAGTGCGAAGAAGTCACCAGCCCGCGTTCGCAGCAGAGCATGACGTTCAGCGCGTATCGCTGGTTGACCCCAAGGATGGAGGTCATATGTTCAGTACCCGCATGGTTTGCAGCAGTGTGGCGGCACTGCTGTGTCTGATGTGTGCCGTTCCGTCGTTCGCGCAGTCGTTTCGCGTGCAGTGTCCGTTCACCACGCCGTCCCATCCGACTGCGCTGGCGCCCGGCGTAGGCGAGCCCGACTACACCAAGCCGACCTACACCGGACCGAACTCCAACAAGACCGGCACCGTGAACGGCGCGATCAAATGCCAGCAGATCTCGGGCGGCGACGGTTACGCGACGATGGCCAACGGCGTGCAGACCTATCTGTTCGCTTTCGGTCCGCTGTCCGGGCTCGCGGACATCCAGGCCGGCCTGCCCGGCACGGAGCTCGCGTCGGTGTTCAACACTGTCGGCGATCCGAAATCGGGCACCTACAACGGCGCGGTCGGCCTTGCCCCCGACCCGGATGCCGCCGCCGCCGGGCTGACCGGCAATGCCCTGCTGACCGGTCACGTCGATCCGCGCCAGATCATGGACACCGGCGTGATGAACGGCAACGAGCCGGCGCCGCTGATGGCGATCGACGAAGACGACGAGTTCTTCCTCACGCTCACGAACGTCGGGATGATCATGCGTCCGGACCTGTTCGAAAAGCACACGGTGCACTTCCACGGCTATCCGAACGCGTCGTCGTTCTATGACGGCGTGCCGGATGCGTCGGTCGCGATCAACATCGGTGCGAGCTTCACTTACTACTACTTGGCGCCGGACGCGGGCACCTATTTCTGGCACTGCCACATCACGCCGCCGGAACACCTGCAGATGGGCATGGTCGGCCAGATCTACGTGCGGCCACGCCAGGACCGCGTGCCCCAGAACCAGTCGCTATACCAGTCGCTGCTCACCCAGCAGCAAGACTTGCGGACCGCCTGTGGAAAAGGCGACATTCTGTGCTCGACGCCGCTGCCGCCGCAAAACCCGGCCGCGCGCATACCCAACGCCAACATCACCGTGGCTTCGACCGCTCCGACGCCGCAACTGCCGCTTTACGCGTACAACGACGGCGACGGCTCGACTGCGTACGACGTCGAATATCCGGTCCAGATACACGGTTTCGATCCGAACTTCCACTTCGTCGGCATGACGTTCAATCCGGAGCCATTCACCGACATGAAGGACAAGTTCTTCCTGCTGAACGGGCGCAGCTATCCGGACACGGTGACCGAAGGGCCGATGCAGACGCCCTCATCGGATGCCGCGATGCATTTTTCGCAACCGTTGCCGTCGGTCATCAACATTCCGGCCGGTGGCAGGGCGCTGTTGCGGATCTCGGATCTTGACGTCACCGAATACCAGACGCTGGCGTCGCTCGGCATCCCGATGCATGTGATCGGGATCAACGCCCGCCTGCTGCGTGACATGGCCGGCAACAACATGGCTTACGACACGAACTCGATCACGCTCGGTGGCGGCGAGTCGCTCGACCTGATTCTCGATGCCAGCGACAAGTCGAAATACCACGCAGGCCAGGTGTTCTATCTGTACACGCCGAATCTCGATCATCTGTCAAACGATCAGGAAAATTTCGGCGGATTGATGACCGAGGTCCACGTCTGCAATTCGGTGGATCCGAGCTTGAAGCTTTGCAATTGATGACCATGGCCCGCCCGCGTCATCGGGCGGGCCAGGCCGGGAAGTCCTGCACTGAGGAGAAAAGCCGTGGGACACATCACTCACCGCGCGTGGACAGCGACGCTCGCGCACCTTGGACGGCTCGCACGCGTCGGCGTCGCAACGCTTGTCGCGTTGCTGTCGCTGCACGCGCAAGCCGCAGCGCCGGGCATTACCGGCAAGGTTTTCAACCTCACTGCCGAGGAAGCGCGCATCACGCAGCCCGATGGCTCCAGCGTCTATTCGTGGGGCTATGGCTGCGCGACGACCAACCCGGCGCCGATCGTCTATTCGCCTTCGACGATGCCCGGGAAATGTCCGACGATGCAGATTCCCGGTCCGACGCTAATCGTCAGGCAGGGCGACACCATCACCGTGACGCTCACCAATAACCTGCCTGAGGCTGCCGGCAACACGTCGATCCTCTTTCCGGGGTTCGTCGTGTCCGCCACCAACGGCGTGCCCGGGATGCTGACGCAGGAGGTGGCGCACGGCGCAACGGTCACCTACACGTTCACGGCCACGACGCCAGGTACACATACGTACTACAGCGGCACGCAGGGCGACTTGCAGATCGAGATGGGGCTGTACGGCGCGATCATCGTATTGCCAAATACGTCGGTCAACACGGCGGGCTGCATGGCGTTCCCGGATTCGGGCCGACCCTTCAATCAGCTCGATTTCCGCAATGCGCCGGCGGCGTTCGATAACAGCGCGGCCTGTTACGATCGTGAGTATCTCTTTCAGTTCTCCGAAATGGATCCGAAGATCCACCAGCAGGCTGAGCAACAGGTTCTGGCGAATCCCACATGCAAGCAGCCGAACGGCTTGAGCCGCCCGACCGGCTGCATGACCGTCGAGACCGAGCCTTATCACCCGGCGTACTTCATGGTAAACGGCCGTTCGATGCCGGACGACATGGATCCGAACTACGCGCCGCAGTATCCGCACCAGCCGTACAACGGCAACCCGCACATGCATCCGGGCGAACTGGTGCTGCTGCGGATCATCGGCACGGGCCGCTGGCAGCATCCGTTCCACGAGCACGGCAATCACGTGCGCGTGCTCGCGCGCGACGGCAACCTGCTGCTGAGCCCGGTGGATCCGAAGAACCCGACGAAGCCGCCGATGCCGGCCGGCCCGCTGCTGTTCACGACGACCACGACGCCGGGCCTGACGATGGACGGGATCTTCTACTGGACCGGCAAGGGCCTGAACTGGGACGTCTACGGGCACGGCTACCCGGGCGATACCAGCGTCTGCGTGCCGGACGCGAACGGCTACTACACGACCGCCTCGGGGGCCCCGCGCAACGCGCTGAACTACTACGAGTGGTGCCAGGACCATGGCAAGGCGCTCGAGAAGGCGCCGTTCGGCAAGGTCGCCAGCGGCGGGCCGGTCACGCTGCCGGACTCGAACATACTGACGAACGGGTTCTGGTATGGCGGCAGTCCGTATCTCGGACCGGACGCGACCGTGCGCGCGACGGGGCCGAACGGAACGTCGCCGCCCAGCAGCACGGTCCTGAACTCGCCGTCACAGGAAGCAGGCTTCGCATTCATGTGGCACTCGCATAACGAGCGCGAGATCACGACGAACAACATCTTCCCGGGCGGAATGATGATGATGATGCTCGTCGATCCTCCGGTATTTCCGATCGACGAATCCAATTAAAGGTGGGGAGAAAGGCGATGAGGTCCACCAAGCTCACAGCGACGCTCCTTGATCTGTTCAAGGCGGGGGTCGCGGCATCCATGTTGCTGACGGCCGGCGAGGCATGTTTCGCGCAGACGGCCGCCCCGCAGCCGCCGGTCGTCAATCTGACGGCGAAAGCCTCCACCGCGCTGTTGCCGGACGGACAGTCCGTGCCGATGTGGGGCTACACCTGCACACAGGCTGCAAACAATGCCACCTGTACATCGGCGAATCCGAAAGCCGGCGCGAACTGGTCGCCGGTGGTGATTACCGTGCCGGCCGGGCCGTTGCAGATCAACCTGACGAACAACCTGCCGACCCCGGTGCCGACGTCGCTGGTCATCGTCGGGCAACTCGGTGGCGGGCTGGGTGACCATGCGACGTCCGTAGCGAGTCCGGTGCATCCGACGCAAACCGCGACGACCTGGCCGATCGTCTCGTCCTCCACGGCCGCCCCGACGCCGTACTCGACGCCGCCCGCGGCATTCAAGCCGCCCTCGCAAGGGCCGCGTGTCCAGTCGTTCGCGACCGAGGTGGCGCCGACGACCGGTTCGACGGCGTACACGGCGCTCACGTGGGCGAACCTCAACCCCGGCACCTATTTGCTCGAATCGGGCACGCACCCGTCGATCCAGGGGCCGATGGGCCTTTACGGCGTGCTGGTCGTGAAGAGCCCGAGCGTCGCCACCACGACCTGCAAATCGACGATGGTGGCCTATCCGAAACCGGCGACCTCGAATACGACGACCTGCTATGACGCCGACGTGCCACTCGTCATGAGCGAAATCGATCCGGTGCAGAACGCGGCAGTCGCCGCGGCCGTCGCGACACCTGGCTTCAGCGAAACGGCCGCGTGGTCGGGGCAGCCCGGCGGGTGCGGCGATTCGAAGTCCGTGTCGTTCGGTACCTGCTATCCGCCGGCGGTGAACTACGATCCGCGCTATTACCTGATCAACGGCGTCGCTTTCGACCGCACGAGCCCGAACTTGTCGGCCTTTCCGCCGAGCGTGAACGTGTCGCCGACGACCGGGCAGATCCTCGTGCGCCTCGTGAACGCCGGCCTGCGCATGCACATTCCCGCCGTGGTCGGCGCGCAAACGGGCAGCCCGTCGTCGGTGCCCGGGTTCTCGCTGATCGCCGAGGACGGCAACCTGCTGCCTGGTAATCCGCGCATCCAGAATTCCGTGTTCATGGCCGCCGGCAAGACTAGCGACGTGATCGTGAACGCGCCGGCCGCAGGGCCGCTGCCCGTGTACGATCGCGAGCTGAGCCTGTCGACCAACAATATGCGTGACGGCGGCATGCAAGGCTACATCGCGGTCAACAACGCGATGCCGTCGGCAACCGCAGGCATCGGTGAAACCCCGTCTACCACGACCGCAAAGTACTTCTTCGTGCAAAACGTGACCCTGACGGTCTCGGACCCGGCCAAGGGGGTGATCGCGAACGACTCCGGCGTATACGGTGTGAAGATCGCGACCCCGCCTGCCCATGCAGCCCTAAATTCTTTCAACCTGAACACTGACGGCACGTTCACCTATCTTTCCAACGGCACGACCGACGATCAATTCACCTATCAGGTGACGAACGGCGCGAACCCGGTGACGGGGCCGGTGACGGGAACGGTGCTGCTGAAGGCCTGCACCCAAAGCAATGGTTGCATGTCGACGCCAACGGCGAACGACGCCAAATTCACGAGCAACATCGCATTGCAACTGCAGGTTGGCGCGCCTGGCGTGCTCGCCAGCGCGAGCGATCCGGCCGGGTTGCCGCTCACAGCGCAGCTCATTCCGACCAACGGCGTGAGCGCCACTAACGGCAACGTGACGCTGAACCCGGACGGTTCGTTTACCGCAATGCCGACGAAGCCGCTTACCGGCAGCGGTGCGTCCACGCAGACGGTAACGTTCCAGTACAAAGTCACCAATACGCAAAACGTGCAAAGCACGACCACGGGGAAAGTAACAGTCACCTTCAATCCCGGCAGCGGGCTCGTGGTCAACGTGATGGATGCGCCGAGCATGGCGCCGGGTGCCATACCGGTCAAGCTCACCGACTATCGGTGGATCATCGAGGAAGACCGCACGATGCAGATCGATCCGGCCTGCCAGGTGAATTCGTCGACGGGGCGGCCGTCTTACTGTCCGCCACTGCCAGTCCCAAGTCTCGGCACGAACTTCCATACGAGCTACATGCCGGTGGTGGCCGCCGGCTGCGTCGGCGCGGTCGCGTGCGAGTCCGGCCAGATGGTGTATGACCAGGCGTCCAAGACGCATATGGCAGCCGTCTGCGACGTCGGCAACGGCGTGTGCCGCACCACCGGCCCGAACGCCACACAACAGGCGCAGGTCGATCCGATGTACGCCGCGCTCGATCCGACCAAGCACTACTACATCTCGATCCTGCCTGGCGACGCCGGCAACACGTTCACGAACGGCGGCGGCGTTCCGTACAACGGCAAGAGGCAGTTCAGCATCGCGCAGGACTGTCCGTCGGGCCCGGGCGGCGCGGATTTTGCGCCGGGCAGCGGCAAGTGCGGGCACAGCATGGGCGGCGCGCCGATCACGCCCGCGCAGATCGCGGCCGCGCAGGCCGCGCCGGCCGGACAAGCAGGGCAAGCAGGACAAGTCAACGTGCTGCTGACGGAAACGCCGTATCAGACCGCCAAGCTCTCGGTGTTCGTGTTCGAGGACGACGCGCCACTCAACGGTGAAGTGGACGTCAGCGGTGGATCCGACGGCTTCGGCACGGCGCGCGAGCCGGGCCTCGGCGGGTTCGAGATCAAGCTCTGGGACGACGCCGGCGGCACGGGCGACCCGACCGGGCAGATGACCTACGACATGTTCAACATGCCGCTGTCGAATGCGCTGCAAGGCACCATCGACCCGCTCACCGGGCTCAACGCGTGCCCGATCACGGCGGCGGCCGGCGGCCTGGTCGGCATGATCCCGACCTGCCCGAAATACGAGTCGGACGGCAAGACGCTGTCGCCGCTCGTCGGTCAGGCCGTCATTGCGAACCTGATGCCAGGCCGGTACGGCGTGATCGCGACGCCGGCGGCCGACCGGATCGGCCGCGGAGAGGAATGGCTGCAGACCAACACGCTCGACGGACAGAAGGCGCATGACGCGTTCATCAAGGTCGGCGGGCCCGCGTACTTCCAGGAGTTCGGGCCGGCGGGCTATCACGTGTCGATCGGCTTCGCGAATCCGCAGATCATCAACGCACGGCGGACCAATGCGGGGAAGACAGGACTGTGCGACACGGGCCCGTGCCCGAACACGATCACGGGCACCGTCACGAACCTGCACTACAGCCGTCCACCGAACGAAAACCTGTACAGCAGCGGGTCGCACGATTCGCTGGCGTTCTCTCAATGCTACGTGAGCGTCGGTGACCCGGACGGCGAGGATTACGGCTTTACGAAATGCGACGACAAGGGCAAGTTTACGATCAGCAACCTGCCCAGCGGCACGACGCGCATCACGATCTTCGATCAATGGAACGACCAGATCGTCGACGGGCTCGCGAAGGCGGTGCAGCTTCCTGCCGCCAACGGAAGCACGACGGTCGACCTTGGCGAGATTCCGGTGCTGCAGTGGCAGACGAACCTCTATACACGGACCTTCATCGACAAGAACCTCACCGGCATCTGGGACGAAACTAAAGACGCGCCCATCGCACTGGCTTCGGTCAACCTGCGGTTCCGCGACGGCAGCTACTCGGGCTTCAATGCAACCGACGCCAACGGCGTCGCGCCGTTCAACGAAGTGTTTCCGCTGTTCAACTGGTACGTGGTCGACGACGACATGACGCGCTACGCGACGACAGGCACGCACGTGGTCTATGACGCGGGCGGCGTGGTCGACAGCACCACGGCGCTGGGAGCCCGGACGTCGAAGATTGCCGCGAACCTCGCGAACACGACCGAGAGCTTCTCGCTGCCGGCGAACCTGCGGGTGCCGGGTGCCCGGTATTGCTCGGACGCGGACTGCAGCAACACTGGCACCGGTTCGACCGGCCGGGTCGATCCGCCGTGGGTGACGTCGGAGGCGTGGCAGGGCTTCTCCGGCCAGAACTCGTTCATCGAGTACGGCAAGAGGCAGTTTGCGCCGACCGAGAACGGCGGGATTCGCGGCGAGGTGATCTACGCATCGACGCGGCCGTTCGACGATCCGACGCTGCTCATCCATACGAAGTGGACGCCCAACGTGCCGGGCGTCACGGTGAACCTGTACCAGGAAGGCTCGGCGATGGACGGCACCACGAACCTGACGCTCGTCGACACGACCAAGACGTCGAGCTGGGACGACTGGGCACAGGGCTTCCGCGCCGACAACGTGACGCCGAACATGAACTGCCCGGGACAGGATCCGAGCGACCCGTTCATCTTCACGCTGCAGAAAACCACCAACTGGCTCGATCCGCAGCATCGTCAGTTGCCTTCAAGCGCGCAGTACAAGTGCTATGACGGCATGCACGTGTTCAACCAGATCCAGCCGGCGCCGTATGACGGTGCGTACAAGTTCCCGAGCGTGACGGCGACGGATTCAAGCGGCAAGCCAACGGCAACGGGGACGAACTGCAAGATTTGCACGACGAACCTGAATCCCGTCGACCATACCCCGATGCTGCCTCCGGGCAAGTACGTGGTCGAGATCATCGTGCCGCCGGGCTATGAACTGGTGAAGGAGGAGGACAAGAACATCCTGATCGGCGACAACTACATCGCGCCGGTGACGCAGCAGTTCGGCGGGATCGGCAACGTGTACATCCTCCCCGACCAGGCTGCGGTGAACTCGACCTACAACATCAACAACCCGCAGAACATGACGACGAACCTCGGTTCGACGCCGCATGCCGAGGGCGACACTGGCAGCGTCGAGCGGTTCTGGCCGTGCGTCGGCGAGCTGCGCATTGTGCCGGACTACATCAGCCTGTTCCCGGGATCGCAGGAAGTCGCGCCGTTCGCGGGTGCATCGCGGCATCTGTGCGATCGCAAGGAAGTGGTGCTCACGAACGAGGAATCGGTGCTCGCGAAGTTCTGGATCTTCAGCTCGACGCACGTCGCCGCGCACTACACGGGCTTCATGCTCGACGACTTCTCGTCGGAGTTCGACCCGTATTCGCCGCAGTTCGGCGAGAAGTTCGCGGTGCCGAACGTGCCGGTTTCGTTCAAGGACTTCTCCGGCAACGAAGTCGCTCGCACCTATTCAGACCAGTGGGGCATCTACAACGGCCTGACGTTCTCGACCTGGGAAGTGAACCCGCCGAACCCGACCGGCTATGCACCGACGATGATGGTCGCGTGCATGAACGACCCGGGCCCGATCCCCGATCCGAAGAACCCAGGCAAGACGATCAACGATCCGTTGTACAACCCCGCGTACAGCCAGTTCTGCTACGAGATTCCGTTCATGCCTGGACAGACGCAGTACATGGACACGCCGGTGGTGCCGGTGCAGGCCTTCGCTGACGGATACAACCAGCCCGACTGCGCGTATCCGGATGCGACGCCCGCGATCTCGAGCGCGAACGGCGACGGTGTGGGCCCGTGGGTCAGCGCACCCGGCAATACGCTGACGATCAACGCGCTGGGCGACCAGCAGGTGCCGAACAACGCGTACTCGGGACCGAGCACGCCCACGCCGCCGTTCAACCAGAAGTTCGTCACGCGGCACTACGGCTTCGGCGATAAGCAGGGAACGGGATCGGTGACGATCGCGGGTGTCAACGCGCACGTCGTATCGTGGAGCGACCAGACGATCGTCGTTAATGTGCCCGACCTGAGCATCCCGCTCCCGCCGACGATGGAGGCGCCCTCGACCTGCACGATCGCGCAGATGGGCTTGCCTGCGACCACGCTTGCGGCCCAATGCGGCGAGCTCGTGATCACGGCCGGCAACGGCAAGCGGTCGATCGACACGGTCACCGTGACGATCGGTGGCAACCCGCCGACCCACGTCAACGGCGAGAACGGCACGAACGACGCGATCCAGAAGGCGATCGACAGCGCGAACGCGGGCGACCTGATCGTCGTCGGTCCGGGGACGTACAACGAGATGCTGGTGATGTGGAAGCCGGTCCGGCTGCAAGGTGTCGGCGCGCCGTCGGTGACGGTCAACGCGAACACGCATCCGTCGGGCAAGCTGGATCCGTGGCGCAGGCTGATCGCGTGCCTGTTCGGCACGTCGCTGGACGGCGGGCCGATTACTGCCCCCAACTACGTCGCGGGAACGCCGGTCACGCCGAAAAACAACCCGTACGATCCAACCCTCACCTATCAGTGCGGGCCGGAAAAGCTGGGCCACGCGGATCCGATCCCGTTCGAGCCGACCATTGGTTGGGACAGCATGCAAAACGGCAACCTCGGTGAGTTGCTGATGGAGCCGTCGCTGATGGGGGCATACGAAGGCGCGGGCATCACGGTGCTGGCGAAGGGCGTGCAGCCGAGCACGGACTGCACGGCAAACGGCATTTGCCAGCCGCTCAAGAAGAGCGATTGCACGACGGACAAGAACAACCCGAACTACAGCAGCTTCATCTGCAATCCGTCGCGCATTGACGGGATCACGTTCACCAACAGCTCGCAAGGCGGCGGCGGGATCTTCCTGCACGGCTGGAACCATTACACGGAGGTGTCGAACAACCGGGTGACAGGCAATGCAGGCACGCTGACGGGAGGCATTACGGTCGGCCAGGTGGAGGTTCCGGACGGGATCATCGGGCCGGACGGCGTGACGCAGGAGCCGTTCCTGTACAACAAGTACGTCAACGTGCATCACAACGCGGTCACGTCGAACGCTTCGTATGGGGACGAAATCAATTCGACCACGCCAGCGTCTGCCGGTGGCGTGACCTTCTGCTCGGGTGCCGACTACTACCACTTCAACTACAACTGGGTATGCGGTAACGTCAGCGGCGGTGACGGCGGCGGCGTCGCGCACTTCGGGTTCAGCTACAGGGGCGACCTGTCGCACAACGTGGTGTTGTTCAACCAGAGCAACAACCCGACGCTCCCGACGTATGGCGGCGGCATGATCGTGGAAGGCGTGCCGCCTGACGGCACGTTCTGCGAGAACTCCACCGTCGACGTCGATTGCGCGCCGCAACTCTCCGACGGCGTCGGCCCGGATATCATGGTCGATGGCAACCTGATCATGGGCAACACCGCTGAAAGCGGGAAGGGCGGCGGCCTGCGGCTGCAGAACGTCAACGGCACGGATGTGCAGCGCAACCTCGACCACCCGAGGAAGTGGTATCAGGTCACCGTGATCAACAACATCATCGCGGACAACGTGGCAGGCTGGTCGGGCGGCGGTGTATCGCTGCAGGATGCGTTGCGCGTGAACTTCATCAACAACACGGTGATCGCGAATGATGCGACGGCATCGGCGGGCGTGCTCTTCAATACGCCGGCTGCGTCGCAATCGAACGTACTGCCACCGGGATGCACGACCAGCCCGAACAGCGCGGAAACGACGTGCACGAGCTACATCGAGAAGTCGACGCCGCAGCCGGCCGGGCTGGAAACCGCACCCAATTCGCAGCTCCTCGTGGCCGCGCTCACGCCGCCCGTGGGCTTCAACGGGACCGTCGGGTGTCCGGTGCCGCACGACCTGACCTGCCTGAAGTTCTCGAACCCGGTGCTGACCAACGACCTGTTCTGGCAAAACCGCTCGTTCTATATCTCGGTGAGCGCGACGCCCGACCCGACCATCCCGGGCGTGCAGAACGCGGTCACGTTGAATCCGGTGCTGAACCAGAAGGGAACGTCGACCGGCTTCTGCGTGACGGGTGGCACGACTCCGCCCGCCTACTGGGACATCGGTGCGTACGGCGATACGGGACCCGCCAACCACAGTTCGGGGCTGACGATGAACCCGCAGCACTCGATCATGACCAGCACGGCAGGTTACGGTGGGACCAACATGGCGAAGGACCCGCAGACGATCGGCCAGTACTGCAACGGCTCGCGCGTGCCGCCGGAACTCAATGGAAACGGCTTTGCCGTGCCGCCCGGGATTGCCGACGCGGTGCTGCCGAACCCGTTGTTCGGGTTGATGCCGACCGCGACGCCCGATGAAGGCAACCAGTGGATCAACATGTCGTACGGACCGTTGTCGCTGTTCAACGAGGCGCTCGTGGCGGGCAAGCCTGGCTATAACGTGATGATGGGCAACTACTCGATCCAGAGCACGTCGCCGGCGATCGGCGCAGCCACGGGAGCCGGCGCGCCGAATCACGACATCTTCGGCACGCCACGTCCACAAGGCTTGCAGGCCTTGCAAGTCCAACAGGGGCAACAGGGACAAGACAGCGGTTACGACATCGGCGCGGTCGAGTTCGTGCGGTCCGGGGCGCTCGGCGCCTTGCTCGGCAGCAACCCGATCGATCCGCTCGCGTTGGGGAGTCAGCCGTCCGGCCTGGCCGGCCTTCTCCCGCAGATCCTCGCGCCAGTGGCAGCACCGCTCAACAACGCGCGGCTTCCGGCGCCAGCGGCGTTGCCGGTCATTAACGTGCCGGCCCCCGCGCCATTGCCGGCCACGCTCAACAACGTATTGGGAAATCTGCCATGAATCGCCCGCCGGTCCGCACCGCAACGGCGCTGCTGCTCGCGGGCGGCGCCTGCCTCGCCGCGGTCCTGCCCGAGCCGGCCGCGGCCGGGCAGACCGGGCAGGGCACGCAGGCCGCTCGCGTGCACTCGCCGTACGCGCCCGTGAGCCTGCCGCGAGAGGCGAAGGCGTATTACCAATTGGCGAAAGGCATCAGCGACCTGCACGTGCGCAGCACCGCGTCGGGCAACCTGATCCGCTTCAGCTACCGGGTGACCGATCCGCAGAAGGCGCAGCAGCTCGCCGACCCCAAGGCAACCGCCTATCTGTACGGGGAAGCGAGCCACGCGATGCTCGTGGTTCCGGTGATGGACCAGATCGGTGCGCTGCGACAGTCGGGCCAGCTGGAGGCTGGTCAGGAGTACTGGATGGTGTTTTCCAACAAGGGAGGGCCGATCAAGCGCGGCGACCGGGTCAGCGTGCTGGTCGGTTCGCTCCATATCGACGGTCTGGTGGTCGAGTAATCACACCCAAGCGCAGCAGGCCGCACGGCGGGGGCCGGCGGATTGCCTGCGAGGAGACAAGTCATGAACCGGTTTCTTTTCAAGTCGATCCCGGCGGCGTGCGTCGCCGGCATTTTGGCTTGCAGCCAGGCCGCCTTCGCGGCATCGGCAGCGGGGAATGCCCAGGCGCCATCGGCATCGCATCTGAGCGTGGCGCAGATCGTCGAACGCAATGTCGCGGCCCGCGGAGGGCTGCAGGCGTGGCGAGCAGTGTCGTCGATGAAGATGACGGGCGAGCTCGATGCGGGCGGCAAAAAGAACGTCAAGCTGCCGTTCACGCTGACGTTGAAGCGTCCGCACAAGAGCCGGCTCGAAATCCAGTTCGAGCAGCAGACGGCGCTGCAGGTGTTCGACGGCGCGCAAGGCTGGACCGTCAGACCGTTCCTCGGACGTAACGAGGTCGTGCCGTATACGCCGGCGCAGCTCAAGTCCGCCGCCGCATCCGCCGAGCTCGACGGCCCGCTGATCGACTACGCGAACAAGGGCACGACGATCCAGGCGCTCGGCACCGAGCAGGTGGAAGGTCACCGCGCATACGTGCTGAAGCTGACGACGAAGGAAGGCGCGGAGCGGCGCCTGTGGGTCGACGCGGCGAGCTTTCTCGAACTGAAGATCGAAGGCGAGCCGCGCGTGCTCGACGGCAAGACGCACAGCGTTGCCATCTTCTATCGCGATTACAAGAAGGAAAACGGTGTTGTCGTGCCGCATACGCTCGAGACTGTCGTCAGCGGCGTCAAGCAGACGCGCAAGATCACGATCGAACACGTCACGATGAACGAGACGGCCGACGACACGCTGTTCGGCAAGCCGCCGCTCACGTTTGCCAAGGCGACGAACCACGCGTCCGATGTCCGGACGAGGTGATCGCCATGAGACGAATCGGATCGTGGGTGGCCGCCGCCTGCGTGATGGCGGCCCTGTGCGCGTGCGAGCAGATACAGGGGCAGGGTCTGAGTGCGGACCAGGTCGTCGAGAAGAACATCGCGGCGAGAGGCGGGCTCGACGCGTGGCGCAAGATCCAGACGATGGTCTGGTCGGGCCATGTGGACAGCGCGAACTCGCCGGTGCGGGACATGCCATTCATCCTCGCGATGAAACGCCCGAACAAGACGCGCTTCGAGATCACCGTGTACAACCAGAAGGCCGTGCGCGTGTTCGACGGCCACGAAGGCTGGAAGCTGGGCGCGCGCAGCGGGGGCGGCGCAAACGTGCGGCCGTATACCGTGGACGAACTGACGTCCGCGCGCGACGAGCAGGTGATCGACGGGCTGCTGATCGACCATGACGCGAAGGGCGTCGGCGTGACGCTGGACGGCGTCGATCAGCTGGACGGGCACAGTGCGTACCGCCTTGCGGTGAAGCTGCCTTCCGGCGCGATTCGCCATCTGTGGATCGACGGTCAGACGTTCCTGGACGTGAAGGCCGACCGCCAGGTACGCAGCCCGCGCGGCCTGGTCACGGTCGAGATGACCTACAGCAACTACAAGCGTATCGACGGGTTACAGATACCGCTGAAAATCGAAAGCGGTACGGCGGCGTCGCCGAACAAGGACACGCTGTTCATCGACAAGGTGACGCTGAACCCGCAGCTCGACGACATGATCTTCGCCCGGCCCGCATCGCCGGGGCAGCGCCGCCCGGTTTCGATCGATGCCAACGCGGCGCCGGCGCAGCCGGCCACCGGCCACCCGACGCCACGGCCATGAACGGCATCCGCATGCGACTGCGCGCCCTCGTGGGCGCGCGCCCGCTCGCGTCGCGCATGCTCGTGCGGTGCCTGCTGCTGGCCGCGCTGAGCGTGCCTGCGGGCGAGGCGGCCTGCGGCGAGGCAGCGGCGAGCATCGCGCCGCTGGATGCGGGGGAAGCCATTTTCCAGCGCGGCATCCTCGGCTCGGGCGAGCCGCTCGAAGCGGTGCACGCAGACGGCGTGCGCCTGCACGGCGCCGCCGCCGCGTGCATCAATTGTCACCGGCGCAGCGGTCTGGGCTCGAAGGAAGGCAACAACACGATCCCGCCGATCACGTGGCGCTACCTGGTTCATCCGCGTGCGCAAACCGCGGAGGATCTCGACATTCCGTATGTTCCGGGCATGCGCACCGATCGCGAGCCGTACACGCAAGAATTGCTCGCGAGAGCGATACGCGAAGGAATCGATTCGGAAGGCAGGCCGCTCGGCAACCTGATGCCGCACTACGCACTCAGCGATGCCGACATGGCGGCGCTGACCGGCTATCTGCAACGCCTCGACCAGCACAAGCCGTCGGGCGTGACGGACACGGTGCTGCATTTCGCGACGATCATCACGCCCGATGCGGATCCGGTGAAGCGGGCGGGCATGCTCGACGTCCTCCAGCATTACTTCGCGGAAAAGAATACGTTTCCGTTCGGCACGACGCCGGCGCTGCGCTCGACGCGAAAGATGATGTTCATGGTCAATCGTCGCTGGGAACTGCACGTGTGGGAGCTCAAGGGCCCGCCCGACACGTGGCATGAGCAGTTGAGACAGTTTCTCGCGCGGCAGCCCGTGCTGGCCGTCGTGTCGGGACTGGGCGGCCGGAACTGGGCGCCCGTCCACGACTTCTGCGAACAGGAGGCCGTACCTTGCCTGTTCCCGAACGTCGAAGTGCCGGTCGGGACGGATCACGACTTCTATTCCGTGTACTTCTCGAGGGGCGTGCTGCTCGAGGCCGACCTGATCGCGAAGCGCATTCTCGACGAAGCCGATGCAAGGCCGGCGCAGAAAACGGTGACGAAGGTCTGGCAGGTCTATCGCGCGGGCGACAACGGCGAGCGAGGCGCACAGGCGCTGGCTGCGGCGCTGAAAGGTCGCGGCATCGCGGTGTCGAACCACGTGCTCGCCCGCGGCGACAGCGTCGCGCACGCGTTGCATCGGATATCGCGCGACGACGTGCTGGTGCTATGGCTGCGGCCGCCTGACATCGCGGCGCTCGACCATGTGCGGCCCGTGTCGGACACGGTCTTCATGTCCGGGCTCCTCGGCGGGCTCGACAACACGCCGTTGCCGACGAGCTGGCGCGGCGTGACGCGGCTCGCGTACCCGTTCGACTTGCCCGAAGGACGGCGCGTGCGCGTCGACTATGCGTTCGGCTGGTTCACGATCCGGCAGATCCCGATGGTCGCGCCGCAGGTGCAGGCGGACACGTATCTCGCGTGCGGCCTGCTTGCCGAGACGCTCAGCCATCTGGTCGACGCGTTCGTGCGCGAGTACCTCGTCGAGCGCATCCAGGACATGCTCGAACGCCGCATCCTGACCGGCTACTATCCGCGCCTGACGCTCGCGACCGGACAAACCTTCGCATCGAAGGGCGGTTATATCGTGCGGTTCGCCGGGCCGGATCGCATGAAAGTCTCTGCTGACGGGGACTGGATCGTCCCCTGAGCAGCCACGTTGCGCGCGCATCGGGTAGAAATCAGATCGTAATAAGAGGGGGTTGCCCCATGCCGTCTTCGGTCGGCTGCTCGCACAATGAAGACACCATGTGACGTTCGAACGTCACGCCGGAGCGTAACGACACAGGGCGTTGGGGGAGGGAATCAGCCATGACAAGCATTCTTGTCAGCCATGGCACACGTCATCACTGGCTACGTCGTAGCTGGACGGTCGTGCTCGCGGCGCTCGCATTACTGCAGGTGTCCGTCGCACAGGCACTGCCGATCTTCGCGCGCCAGACCGGACAAAGCTGCGTCGCGTGCCACGCGGGCGGGCAGTTTCCGGAACTCACGCCGTACGGGCGCATGTTCAAGCTGAACGGCTATACGATCGGCGAGCGGACGATTCCGATCGCCGCGATGGCCATCGGCGACCTGAGCAAGACGCGAGCGAACAGCGACGCGACCGGCAATCCGATCAACACGAAGAACGGCCTGCCGATGTTCGACTTCGCGAGCGTGTTCCTCGCCGGCAAGATCACCGACAAGATCGGCGGTTTCGCTCAGTTCACCTATACGAACTACGATCACCAGGACGATAGCGGCAAGTGGAAAGGGCACTGGGGATCGGACAACACCGACTTCCGCTTCGTCGACCGGATCATGACAAGCGCGAACGATCTGATCCTCGGCATCACGGTGCACAACAACCCTACCGTGCAGGACGTATTCAACTCCGCGCCTGCATGGGGATTCCCGTACATTTCGTCGACGATCAGCCCCGTCGCGAAGATTCCGAACCTGCCGGTGATCGAAGGCGCCCTCGCGAGCCAGGTCGTCGGCACGGGTGCCTACCTGTACTGGAACAAGCTCGTGTACGCCGAACTGACCGCATACAGCACGGCCGACGGCATCTGGTCGTTCCTGAGCCACGGCAACGACGAAGGCAACCCCGTGCACCCGCAGGTCTACCTGCGCGGCTACAACCCGTATGCGCGCGTCGCACTGACACGCGACTGGGGGCCGCATAGCGTGATGGTTGGCGCGTTCGGGATGAGCGTGAACATCTATCCGAACGACTCGAACAACTTCCCGATCTTCGGCACCGGTGTCACGCGCTTTCGCGACTACGGCTTCGACGCGCAGTACGAGTACCTGTTGGAACCGCATACGGTCACCGCGCAGGCGCGCTACGTGCGCGAGAACATTCACGATCCGAACAACTTCGTGGTGGCCGACAACACGGCGGCGAATCTCAACTCGCTGCGGCTCAAGGCCGGATATGTGTACCAGGACAAGTATGGCGTCGCGCTGTCGTTCTTCAATACGACCGGTACGCCGGACAGCGCGCGGTATTCGGCCAGTGCGAATTTCCATCCGAACACGCAGGGCTGGATGCCGGAAATCTTCTGGATACCCGTTCAATACGTGCGCGTCGGCCTGCAGTACACGCATTTCACGAAGTTCCTCGGTGCGACCACCAACTATGACGGCAACGGGCGCAACGCGAGGGACAACGACACGCTGTTTCTCTATCTATGGGTCGCTTCGTTCTGACATCCCGTCCGGCGTTTCCCGTGCGCCCGGCCGACTGGAGCACGCGTAACGAGCGGGCGGCGCGCATCTCGCATCGCGTGTCGATGCGCATGCGCACCGCCGCCGAACGGGATCGAACGAGGGCGCGGCAAAAATTGCGGCAAGGAGGTACGTAACATGAACAGGGTGGCCCATATCGTCTCGCTTGCGATGCTGCTGGCCGGATCGGCCTGTCACGACCTGGAGCGGTCGCGGCAAGTCGACAACCCCGACGTGCCGGGCAAGACCATCGCGCTGCAGGTGTGCTCGAACTGCCACGGCGCGACCGGCGTGTCGGTGTCGCCGATGTTTCCGAAGCTCGCCGGACAGCGCAAGGAATACCTCGTCGACCAGTTGACGGATTTCAAGAATCACGCGCGTTCCGATCCGAATGCGAAGCGGTTCATGTGGGGCTTCACGCATCTGACCGACACCCAGATCGACGAGCTGGCGACGTATTTCTCAAGTCAGCCAGTGACCCTCGGTGAAGCCGACGATCGCGCGCTCGTCAACGCGGGCAGGGAGATTTTCGTGTCCGGCTTGCCGGACAAGGGCGTCGCCGCGTGCATCGCGTGTCACGGCCAGCATGGCGAGGGGATGAACCGGTTCCCGCGTCTTGCCGGGCAGCATGCGGACTATGTGATGAAGCAGCTCACGATCTTCCGCGAAACCGACACACGGCCGCGCGGCGCGGTGATGAAGAGCGTGTGCGCGAACATGTCGGAGCAGGAGATGCGTGCCGTCGCGGCTTACGTCGAGGCATTTCCGCCGGAGGCAGAGGTATCGGCGAGCCCGCCGGCCGATCAATGATCGCACTGCACCGAGCCAGCGCCGCCTGCGGCACGCGCTGCAGGTCGTACGGCGAACCAGCGCTGGCGGTGATCGTTTCGGTGTCTCGTCTCCCCCGGGGCGGGGCACTGTTTTTTTATTCCGGCAGTACGCGGTTCCATCCTGGTGAATGACCATGAAGGCGATTCAATCCTCTCGTGGCGGAGCGGCGCCAGTCGGCAGACCGCCACATCAGCGACACGCCGCGTCGGGCACCGTTCGCGCATCTGCGCCGGACGACGCGCGTCAATCCCGTGTGCAGCAGTTCCTCGCGCGCGTGTCGCCGCTCGACTGGCTGTTCGCGCTTGCAACGGTCGCAGGCGCAGGCTTCGCGCTGTCGCGCTATTACGCGTCCATGAACGACTACGACAGGCTCGTGCTCGCGTGCGCGGTGCCGGCGCTCGTCACGCTCGGCTGGCGCTGGAAGCCGGCGCAGCTGCTGATGGCGTCGATTGCGGCGCTGTCGCTGCTGTCGATCCGGATCTACCAGGGCGACCTCGCACGTGCGGATTCGGCGTTCTTCCTTAAGTATTTCCTGTCGAGCCAGTCCGCGATCCTGTGGATGAGCACACTGTTCGTGCTCGCGACGATCTTTTACTGGATCGGCACGCTGGCGCGCGCGGAGTCGGGTGGCGCGATCGGCCAGAAGCTCACGTGGGCCGCGGTGCTGATGGGTTTCACCGGGTTGATGGTGCGCTGGTACGAGTCGTACCTGATCGGCAGCGACGTCGGCCACATTCCGATTTCGAACCTCTATGAAGTATTCGTGCTGTTCTGTGTGATCACCGCGCTCTTTTACCTCTACTACGAACAGCACTACGGCACGCGCGCGCTCGGCGCATTCGTGCTGCTGATCATCAGCGCCGCGGTGGGCTTCCTGATGTGGTATTCGGTCGCGCGCGATGCGCAGCAGATCCAGCCGCTCGTGCCGGCGCTGCAGAGCTGGTGGATGAAGATCCACGTGCCGGCGAACTTCATCGGCTACGGCAGCTTCGCGCTGTCGGCGATGGTGTCGGTCGCGTACCTGGTGAAAGAGCATGGCATGCTCGCCGATCGCCTGCCGGCGCTCGACGTGCTCGACGACGTGATGTACAAGTCGATTGCGGTCGGCTTCGCGTTCTTCACGATTGCGACGATCCTCGGCGCGCTGTGGGCGGCCGAGGCATGGGGTGGCTACTGGAGCTGGGACCCGAAGGAAACCTGGGCGCTGATCGTCTGGCTGAACTACGCGGCATGGCTGCACATGCGCCAGATGAAAGGGCTGCGCGGCGCGGCGGCCGCATGGTGGGCGCTGACCGGGCTCGTCGTCACGACGTTCGCGTTCCTCGGCGTCAACATGTTCCTGTCGGGGCTGCATAGCTACGGGCGACTTTGAAGCGTGCGCGAGGTGGTATCGAATGCGGGTGCCTACCGCACGCGCCTACTGCGGGCATCTACTGCGTTCTACCCATGCATTTCGGCGAGTCTTCCCACTACAAGCGGGGGGCGCGCCGGACCAGAATGTCTTCAGGACCATCCAGGCATTCCTGACGCACGGTAGGGGTCGTAGCCATGAGACGCGTATATTTCCTGTTGCCGACGCCGCAATGCGCGCAGTCGGTCGTAACCGAGCTGCTGGTGCAGCGAGTCGAGTGGCGACACATCCATGTGATCGCTAACCACAGCGTGATGCGCGACGGGTTGCCCGAGGCCACGCTCGCGCAACGCAGCGACCTGCTGCCGTCGCTTGCCCGAGGCACGGCGGTCGGCTGCGCGACCGGCATGCTGGTGGCGCTGATCGCGCTGGTGTTTCCGCCTGCCGGGCTGCCGATCGCCGGCGGCGCCTTCGTGACGATCACGTTGTCCGGCGCCGGCTTCGGCGCATGGGCGGCGTCGATGATCGGCGTCGATGTGCCGAGTTCCCGCCTGAAACGCTTCGAAGAAGGGATCGAGCGCGGCGAGCTGCTGATGATGATCGACATTCCGAAGGACCGCGTCCACGAGATCGAGGATCTGATCAAGCATCACCACGCTGAAGCCCATCTCCAGGGAGAGGACCCGACCATTCCTGCATTTCCTTGAGCCGTCAGCCGGCCTGAGCCGATCGGCACGCGTTGTCGAACGTCGCGCCATTGCGATGCTCGACAACGCTGTTGCGCGCCGACAGCCCGCGCAATCAGTTCGACGCGAGTAGCCGCTTGTAACGCGCAAGCACGCGCGGGACATACTGGCGTGTCTGCGGCAACGACGGAATGCGATAGCCGGCGCGAATCACCGCGTTCTCTCCGGCGTTGTATGCGGCCAGCGTGAGCTCGACATTCTCCTTGAACAGGTCGAGCAGGAAGCGCAGATACCGCGCGCCGGCCAGCACGTTGTCGCGCGGGTTCAGCATGTTTCCGCTCGAAAACCGTCGCGCGGTGCCCGGCATCAGCTGCATGAGCCCGAGCGCGCCTTTATCCGACACCGCCTTCGGGTTGTATCCCGATTCGACGTCGATCACCGCGCGAAGGAGTTCGGACGGAACGTGAAATGCGCGGCTCGCTTCGTCGATCACGTCCGCGAACGAGGACAGCGCGGCGGCGCCAGACAGCTTCGACGCCTCAGGCTTCGCACCGGGCTCGGCGGGCGGGTCGCCTGCGACGATCACCTTCAGGCCGGTGTTGCCGGGCTGGTTCGTCAGGACGATTGCGCCACTGTGCGTGACCGTGCCGAATATCTGTGCATGCGCAACCGACGACCATGCCGAGCCGAGCCCCACGCATGCGGCAACGATCGCGATTCCCAGTCGGGATGAAGAACAGTCGTGCATCTTCCAGGTCTCCTGCACCTGGATTGTGGTTCATGGAAAATCGGATCGGCAATGGGGCGCCTCCCTACACTTCGATTCCGGAATGTCCGCCGCGCAAAGCGGTGCAAGTTTGTTACATTCGAAATGGGCAGTAATCGATGGTAATAAAAGCAAATTGACAATCCTTACGACGCGCCGTTTTTTTCTTCTATTTCTGGCGTCGCGGCAGCCAAATTCTTTTCCTGAATCTTGAAAGACGAGCGGCATTTCCGCTATCGGTAGTCACACTGACGCACCCGAAAAGGTCTACTGATTCAATTCTGAAACACTCCCGACGGGCTGCACCGGTTCGTGGCGGGCACGCCTGAGCCCTGTCCCTGCCGCCACTGGTTCGCAACGCAATGGCACGAAGCTTGCGAATGCCAACCGCATAGCAGTCGGTTGTCGGAAATTTCACTTACTAAATTGCGCCGGGAAAACACCCGGCGAGAATTCCGGAACTGCGCAATCACGTGTCCACAATGAGCGGAGCGCAGCAGCCCGGGGGGTGGCAACCGGGAGTTGAAGTCGTGAATACCAAATGTCGCGTGGTTATCGCAGAGGACCATGATCTGTTGAGAAATGGCCTGCGATCGATGCTTTGCGCGCAAGGCGATTACGACGTCGTCGGCGAAGCAAGGGATGGCAAGGAGGCGTGTCATCTGGCGATGACGCTCGCCCCCGATCTGATCCTGATGGATCTGTCGATGCGCGGGATGAACGGCATCGATGCGAGCGCAACGATCAAACGACGATCGCCGCACGTGCGGATCGTCGCGCTCACGGTTCACCAGAGCGAAGAGTATGTGCGGGAAGCGTTGCGTGCGGGCGTCGACGGCTATGTGCTCAAGGACGTGTCGTTCGACGAGCTGCTGCTCGCGATGCGCACAGTGATGCTGGGCAAGAAGCACCTGAGCGCGGACGTGTATGGGTACATGGTCGACTCGTTCGTGACGGGCCGGGAGATGCCTGCGCCGAGAAAGGCGTGGGACGTCCTGACCGCGCGCGAGCGCAGCGTGCTGAAGCTGATTGCCGAAGGGCGCACCAACAGGCAGGTCGGTCAATACCTGAACCTGAGCCCGAAGACGATCGAGAAGTATCGTGCGAGCATGATGCACAAGCTTCATATCGCGAACCTGACGGAGCTGGTGCTCGTCGCGATGAGCATGGGCATGTTGACCACGCTCGCGGCGAAGTGCGCGGAGCCGAATGCGGACGACGTGCCCACGCACTCGACCGACAACGGCGCTCAGACGGTCGCCGCCGGCGCGCGCATGCAGCTGGACGATTATCCGCTCGGCGAGGCGAAGGGCTGAGCGTGATCGCATGCGTCAGAGCGCCCAGCGCGCCGAGACGAGCGTGCCGGCCGTGGCCGACGACGCGATCGAAAACGTGCCGCCTTGCGACTCGACGCGGTGCTGCATGCCGATCAGGCCGAGTCCGGACGTGTGCGCGTCTTCGGTCGTCAGCGGGCGGTTCTCGTAGCCGATGCCGTTGTCCTGGATCGTCAGCAACAGGCCGCCCGCGTCGTGTCGCAAGCCGAGCGCGATTTCGGTGGCCTCCGCATGCTTGACGATGTTGTTGAGCGCTTCCTGCGCGACCCGGAACATGTCCGCCTTCAGATGTTCCGGCACGTCGTCGTCGTCGACGTCGCAATCGAACTCGACCGACAGCATTTCCGCGTCGCGCTCGATGCGCCGGCACAGCGACGCCAATGCCGCGGGCAGGCCGAGCTTGTCGAGCATCGGCGGGCGCAGTTCGCCGCATATCTGCCGCACTTCGCCAATCGTCTCGCGGATCCGGAAGACGGTGGCATCGAGCAAGTTCGCGGCTTCTTCGATCTCGCCGCGGCGAATGCGCATCAGTGCGTCCTCGTTCATCAGCTTGACGAGCGTCAATGCCTGACCGAGGCCGTCGTGCAGTTCCGCGGCAAGCCGGTGGCGTTCCTTCTGCTGGCCCATCAGCAGCCACGCCTGGCACGTGCGCGCGCTCGCATCGGGCAGCTCGGCCGCATCGGGCGGATCGGGCTCGAAGGCGAGGGGTTCTTCGAACAGTGTCAGCAACAGCCCGATGCCTGCTCCCGTGTCGGGAAGCACTTGCTGATGCAGCATGAGGTGGGCGGGATTGCCGGTTCGGCCGCTGAGCGTCGCCTCGAACGAATGGCACTGGCAGGCGGCGCTCTTCGACAATTCGTCTGCCAATTCGGCGCGGGCGTCGTCAGGCGCCATGTCGAACAGATGCTTGCCGATCAGATCGGTGCTCGAATAGCCCAACAGCGCCGCGGTGCTGTGATTGGCCGATATGAAGATTCCGTCGGCCGTGAGAATCGCAAGCGCTGCCCCGCGCGCATCGGTCACGACGGCGCCGCGATCGCTCGAACCGACCGCGCTGCGAAGCTTGCGCATCGCATCGATCAGATCGAGCAGCTTGATCTGCGGCCCGTCAGGCTGGCGTTCAATCATGGGAGCCCCCTGCGCGCGGTTTTTCAGGAAAACGTAAGGTTCTGCCATTCTAGGACGCGATCCACGCAAGTCGCAACAGGGTGATTGCGGAGTCGTCATGCGGGGATCTCCCCGCAGCACACAGCGGGTATTCCAGCAAGCGGACATACCCTACCGGCGTTTGGGGGGCGTCATCCCATGACGCATTCGTCCGAATTCAGGACACTGCTTTTGCGAGGTAATGAAACCGTCACGGTGTTGTGTAGCGCCAGGGAGGCCGACATGAAAAGGATTGCCAGATCGACGATGGGGGCGTTCGTAGTCGCGGGCGTCACGCTCGCCGCGAGCGCAGCATGGTCCGCGACGACCGACAGCGCCATCGAAGGCGCGAGCGAGAACGCCACCGCGAATGCTGCCGCGAACGTTGCCGAAAATGCGGCCATGAGTGCCGGCGCGAACGCCACGCAGGCCACTGTCGAAGGCGTCGTCGAGAAGGCCACGGAGAACGCTGTCGAGAACCCCGCCGCGAAATCCGATGAGGATGCGACCGAAAGCGCGACCGAAAGCACCACCGGGAACGCGGCCGAAGGCGCCGACATGCAGATGTCCCACGATGGCATGCCGGGCATGACGCACACGCCCGAGAACGCCGGCGACGACAACGACAACACACCGAGCGCCAAGCCGAACGCGACGCCGAACACCACCGACAGCGTCAGCGAGAAAGCTACGGAGAGCGCGACCGGAAAATCCGACGGCGACGCCGCTGAAAACACCGTCGCAGGCACCATGGTGAACACGACCGAAGATGCCCACATGCACATGCATCACGCCGTGATGCCAGGCACGACGCACATGATGGCCCAATACACTCTGCCATCGGTCCAGCTCGTGCGTGACGACGGCAAGGCCGTGTCGCTGGTCGATGAAGTGAATGACGGCCGGCCGGTGATCCTGACTTTCATCTACACGACCTGCACGACCATCTGCCCGATGATCAGCCAGACGCTCGAGCAGCTGCAGAGCGAGCTCGGCCCCGACCGTGACAAGGTGCACATCGTGTCGATCTCGATCGATCCGGAAGAGGACACGCCCGCACGGCTCAAAGCATATGCGGCGCGCTTCGAGGCCGGCCCCGAGTGGCAGCACTACACGGGCACGGTCGACGCGAGCATCGCCGCGCAGCGCGCGTTCAACGTCTACCGCGGCGACAAGATGAATCACACGCCGGTGACGTTCCTGCGGGCCGCGCCCGGCCAGTCGTGGCTGCGCATCGACGGCTTCGCGACGCCGTCGGAACTGCTCGACGCGTATCACGACGTCGTCGCTTCCAACTAGGCCCTGTTCACGCTGATAAAAATCGGGCTTGCGCCGGCCGCCAGAGCGGCCGCGCGCGAGGAATCCCACGCGCAACGCGTCCGGCAAGGAGCAGCGAAATTGGACAAGAAGCATCGCGTGCTGATTGTCGAGGATCAGCATCTGCTGCGCATCGGCCTGAGCCGCATGGTTTCCGAGCTGGACGACTACTGCGTCGCCGGCGAGGCGAGCGGCGGGATCGAAGCCTGCCGTCTCGCCGCGCTGACGCTGCCCGATCTGATCCTGATGGATCTGTCGATGCCGGGCGGCAGCGGCTTCGAAGCGATCGCGACGATCAAGCGCGATACGCCGCACACACGGATCATCGTCCTCACCGTTCACCACAGCGAAGACAACGTGCGGGAGGCGTTCGCCTCCGGCGCGGACGGGTACGTGGTCAAGGATTCGTCGTTCGCCGATCTGGTCCGCGAAATGCGTTTCGTGATGCAGGGCAAATGCGTGGTCAGTCTCGACGCATACCGTTCGCGTGTCGGCCTGCATGGACTGCGCGACGAGAACGCGCACAAGGCGCGATTGTGGAATACGCTGACGAGCCGCGAGCGCACGGTGATGCGTCTCGTCGTCGAAGGGCACACGAGCCGGCAGGTCGGCGAGTGCCTGCAGATCAGCCCGAAAACGGTCGAGAAGCATCGCGCGAACCTGATGCACAAGCTCGGCATCACGAACCTGACCGGCCTTGTCCACTTCGCGATCGACATCGGCGTGCTCGCGTTGACCGACGACGGGCGTGTGTGAAAACCCTCCACGAACGGGTCGGGCAACTGGGGGGGCTTTACCCATGTCGATGGACGGCACTCCCTACTTCTGGCCCGTATCGACCTGAACAAGAATGCATTCAACGGCTTCAGCATTGCTGACGCCGCAGGTCGATACAGGGAGGGGGCCGTGCAAGACGAATTGTCCTCGATCCAGCCCGGCATGCCCGGGCATCCGCGGCGTAGCGCCGAATGCGCCCGCCGCGCACGCGCAAGCCGCGGCTTCACATTGCTCGAACTGCTCGTCGTGATGGTCATCATCGGCCTGCTCGCGGGTCTCGTCGCGCCACGGTATTTCGAACAGGTCGGCAAATCGAACGTGAAGGTCGCGCGTGCGCAGATCGTGTCGCTCGGCCAGGCGCTCGACCAGTACCGGCTCGATGTCGGCGCGTATCCGTCGACCGAAGAAGGTCTGGAAGCGCTCGTGACCAAGCCGCAGAACGAGCCGCGGTGGAGCGGCCCGTACCTGCAGAAGGCCGTTCCGGTGGATCCGTGGGATCGTCCGTACCAGTATCGTTCGCCGGGCGAGCATGGCGACTACGACCTGTATTCGCTCGGCAAGGACGGGCGCGGCGGCGGTACCGGCGAGAACGTGACGATCTCGTCGTGGTAGGGATGCGTGGCGTCGCCACGCAAGTCGTGAGCCAGTCTGCAAGGAGAGTCGACGTGAAGTTCGTGCTGCGTGTCTTCGATACGAATGGCTCGGTCCAGACGCTTCGCATCGACAGCGATTCATCGGCGAGCGCGGCAGCGCTTGCGCGCTCGCGCGGCCTTCGCGTCGTCTCGGTGAGCGCGGACGCCCGCCGGCAGCAGCGCAGCTCGAGCCGGCTCCGGATGCCGGGCGCGCGGTTCAACGTCGAGATGTTCGCGCGCGAGCTCGCGGCGCTGCTCGAGGCTGGCGTAGGCGTCGTCGACGCGTTGCGCACGCTCGGCGGCAACGCGCGACGCGAAGCATCCGCGCAGGTGTATCGCGATCTGCTGCGTCAACTGGAAGAGGGGCAGTCGCTGTCCGCGGCGCTCGAGCATGCGAGCCACATCTTCCCGCCGGTGATGGTGGCGTGCGTGAAGGCGAGCGAACAGACCGGCGGCCTTGCCGATAGCCTGACCCGCTACTCGCGCAACAGCGCAACACTCCACGAGCTGCGCGCGCGCGTCGTGTCGGCGGCGATCTATCCGACGGTTCTGCTGTTCGTCGGCGCGGCCGTCGTGCTGTTTCTGCTCGGCTTCGTCGTGCCCCGGTTCGCGACGCTCCTCGAACACAGCGGACGCGAACTGCCGCTGATGTCGCGCCTGCTGATGGGGTGGGGCAGCATGGTGCACGCGCACGGAACCGGGCTCGGCGTCGGTCTCGCGGTGCTGGCCGTCGCGACCGGCATCGCATTGCGCCGGCCGGCGCTGCGGATCTGGATCGCCGATCGGCTGCTGGCGCTGCCCGGCATCGGGCAACACTTCCGCGTGTTTCGCCAGTCGCAGTTCTATCGCACGACGTCGATGCTGGTCGACGGCGGCATTCCCGCCGTCCGCGCGTTCGACCTCGCGCGCGGCCTCGTCGGCCACGCGGACCAGGCCGCGCTTGCGGGCGCGCTGCAGCAGGTGCGCAACGGCGCGAGGATTTCCGATGCGTTCCAGCAGGCCGGCCTCGCGAACGCGATTGCGTACCGTCTGCTGACGGTGGCCGAGAAGACAGGCGGCCTCGGACCCGTGCTCGACCGGATCGCCGCGTTCCAGGAAGCGCAGGTGTCCCGCACGATCGATCTGATCTCGCGACTCATCGAGCCCGCGATGATGATCGTGATCGGCGTGGTCATCGGTGGAATCGTCGTGCTGATGTACCTGCCGATCTTCGAGATCGCGTCGAGCATTCAGTAGATCGTCATTGGGGAAACACGCGTGGATACCGACATCACCACACCGGAAAACCTCCCTGACGCGGGCGCGGAGCTGCGTGACATGCTGCGCGCGCTCGGCGAGCAGCACGGCTCCGGCATTCGCGCGCTCGAGGCGCTGATGGCGCAATCGGCGCTCAGCGCGGACGAGCTGCGCGCGCAGCTCGCCGCGCAATTCCGGATGAAGCCGATCGGGATGCGCGAACTCGCTCGCCTCGAGCCGGACTTCGACGTGGTGCCGTTCGTCGATGCGACGACGCGCCTGTGCGTATGCTTTCGCGATCCGGACGGCGGCAACGCGCTGCTGTTCGCAATTGCCGATCCACTCGATGCCCGCACGCGCGGCTGGGTCGAACACCGGATGCGCGCGCGGCCCGCGGTGCCGTACAGCTGGGCGCTCGCGAGCGCAGGGGACATCAACGCGTATCTGACCGTGCGCGAGAAGGACGTGCGCGCGATGGACTCGCTCGCGTTCGACGATCCGATCCAGAGCACGCCCGACCCGGCGTCGCTCGCGCTGACGCTGCAGGGCATCAGCAGCGACGACAGTGCAGTCGTGCGGCTGCTCAATTCGACGATCTACGACGCGCTCAAGATGCTCGCGAGCGACATCCACCTCGAATGCCGCGCGAACGGGTTGATGATCAAGTGCCGTGTCGACGGCGTGCTCACCGTGGTGGGCCGCGTCGACGGGCGCGACGTCGCGGACCAGGTGCTGTCGCGCGTGAAGGTGATCTCCGAGCTCGATATCGCGGAGCGCCGCGTGCCGCAGGACGGACGCTTCAAGGCGTCGTACGCGGGCCGCGACATCGATTTCCGTGTATCGATCATGCCGAACCAGTTCGGCGAGGACGCGGTGTTGCGGATTCTCGACCGCTACCAGCTTTCCCAGGCGTCGGGCGGCCTGACGCTCGAGGCACTCGGATTCCAGCCGGACGACACGCGCTTCATGCGCTCGATCGCGTCGATGCCTTACGGGATGCTGCTCGTCACCGGGCCGACCGGCAGCGGCAAGACCACGACGCTCTACGCGATTCTCACCGAGATCAACAACGGCCTCGAGAAGATCGTGACCATCGAGGACCCGGTCGAATACCAGTTGGGCGAGATCCTGCAGATTCCGGTCAACGAGGCGAAAGGCCTGACGTTCGCGCGCGGGCTGCGATCGATCCTGCGGCACGACCCCGACAAGATCATGGTCGGCGAGATCCGCGATCCGGAAACCGCGCAGATCGCGGTGCAGGCCGCGCTCACCGGCCACCAGGTGTTCACGACCGTCCACGCGAACAACGTGTTCGACGTGATCGGCCGCTTCACGAACATGGAGGTCGATCCGTACAGCTTCGTGTCCGCGCTCAACGGTGTGGTTGCGCAGCGGCTGCTGCGCCAGTGCTGCACGGATTGCCTGACCGAGGACGAGGTCGATGCGGATACGCTCGCGCGCTCGGGCATCGACCCGGACACGCGCGGCAGCTACCTGTTCCGCCGCGGTGCAGGCTGCGCGATGTGCCGCGGCAGCGGCTATCGCGGGCGCCGCGCGATCGCGGAGGCGCTGCGCATGAACGACGAGCTGCGGCAGTTGCTGTCGGAACGCGCGCCGCTCGGGCACATCAAGGCGGCCGCGCTGCGCTACGGGATGAAGACGCTGCGCTCGGCGGCGGTCGAGCTGGTCAGGCGCGGCGAGACGACACTCGAGGAGATCAACCGTGTCACCATGGTCGAATAGTCCGGTTGCGATCGGAGTCGGTACGCGCGAGATCGTCGTCGGGGTCCGCGCGCCCGGACTGTGGCACCCGCGCAAGCACCTGCCCGCCGCCGAACCGGTCAGCGTCGCCATCCCCGACGAGCAGTTCGGCAGCGAAGCGGGCGTGCTCGACGCACTGCGCGCAGCGCTGGCCACCCAGCCCGGCGCTGCCGCTGCCGCCGACGCGCCGACGAGCGCCGCGAAGCCGCTCAAGCGCAGCGCGCACGTCGTGCTCGACGATTTCTGGTGCCACCACGCGATACTGCGCGGCGACTTTCGCACGCTACGCATGCGCGAACTCGAAGAAATCGCGCACGCCCATTTCTCCGACACGTACGGAATCGACGGCGCATCGCTGGTCGTGCGCTTCTGCGTGCAGCATGGCGGCCGCGCGCTGTTTGCGAGCGCGATGTCGCGCACGCTGCACGACGGCATGCACGACCTGGGCGCATCCGGAGACGTCCGCATCCGCAGCTTGAGAGCGTGCCTTCCGGAGATGCTGAATCGCGTCGCGGTGAACACCGACGGCGATGCGCTGCTGCTGTTCGTCGCCGACGAGCTGCTGCAGGCAGTGATGATCGAGCGCGGCGGCTGGGCCGCTTACGACGCGCAGCGCCTCTTTCCCGGCGATGCGAGCGACGTGTCGCGGCTTGCCGAAATCGCGGAGCAGCTGTTCGAACGTTCGGCGACACGCTCGGGCCTCAAGCGCGAAGACTGCAACGTCTATCTGTGCGGAATCGACACGGATCCCGCGCCGTTCGAAGCACTGTTCGAAGCGCGATTTGCGGCCGTGAAACTGCCGGCCATGCCGGCGAACGATGGTTCGCCCGCGCGTCGGCTGATGGAGTACGCGCAATGATGCGAACCCTCGAAATCGACTTTTGCCGGCACCGCGCCCGCACCGGGACGAGCGGCCTGATCCTGCTGGGCGCCGCCGCGCTGCTGCTGGCCGTGTGCGGCGCACGGCTGTGGGATGCGTACACGGAAAACGGGCGCATCCACGCGGAAGTGGAGGCCGTCCAGCACCGGACGCTCACGCAGCGGCATGTCGTGAAGCCGCCGCCGACGCCCGCCGAGAAGCTCGCGGAAAAGCAGGGCCAGGCGGTGTTGCGCGAATTGACCGTGCCGTGGCAGGAGCTCTTTTCGATCGTCGAGGACTATCCGGACCATGACGTCGCGCTGATCGGCATCGACCAGAACCCGGCACAGGCCCAGATCCGCATCACGGCCGAAGCGAAGGATCTCGACGCGATGATTGCGTACCTGAAGTATCTGCAGACGAGCGTGCTGCTGCGCGAAGCGGCGCTCAATGGTCATGTCGTCGAGAACAACGTGCCGGGCAAGCCCGTGCGTTTCCAGGTCACGGCCGTCTGGAGGAAGCCATGAAAGCAGATTGGTTACGTGACAGGCTGCTCACGGTGGGTTTCGAGATGCGGCGTACTTTCGGTCTGCCGGGATTCGCCGGCGTGCTGATGATCGGTGCAGCGGCCATCGCGTACACGGCGATCGCCAGCCTGGAATCCGATACCCGCGCGCTGCAGGATCCTGCCGGGTTCGTGCACGCGACGCACGGCCATCGTCCGGTCAGCGAGCGCGGCGCGGCCGCGGATGCGGTCGCGCTCGACGCGCTGCCCGACCTGTTCCCGCGCTTCTCGCAGAGCGCGGACGACATCGCGTCGATCTTCGCGCAGGCGCGCGACAGCCATCTGACGCTCGGTTCCGCCGAGTACCAGGTGACGACCGATTCGGGCGCACGCTACGCGCGCTATCAGGTGCTGCTGCCCGTCAAGGATCAGTACGGCGCAATCCGGCATTTTCTTGCGTCGGTACTCAACAACGTGCCGAACGCGGCGCTGCAGGAAATCCACGTCGAGCGCCCCGCAGTGGGCAGCGACATCCTCGACGCGCGCGTGCGCTTCGAGCTCATCTACCGGAGCGCGCAGCCATGAATGCCGCCGCCATGAAGCCCGCTTCGCGCCGGCAGATCGCGCTGGCGCTGTGTTGCATCGTCGCTGCCGGCGCCGGCTATTGCGTGCTGGTCGCGGCGACGCGGGGGCCGACGCCGATCTCGGCCTACGGCGCAGTGCATCGCGACGGCCTGCGCGCGCCGACGCCCCGGGTGGCCAGGCACGCCGCGGCGGCGGCACCCGCGTCGCAACCGGCATCGTCCGCTGCGGCAATGTCAGCGGCGTCGGCGGCAGCGGCCGCAGTTCCGCTAGAAAAGCTTGCCGCATTGCGCACGCCGGTGTCCGTTGAAGCGGCGCACGACCCGTTCACCGCTTCGTCATGGCTGCCGCCGCCGCCGCCCGTCGTCGTGCCCGCGCTTCCCGAAACGCGCCCGGCGCCGCCGTCGGCGCCACCGGTGCCGTTCGCGTACGTCGGCGAACTCGATGCGAAGGCGGCGAAGCCGCAGGTGTTTCTCAGCAACGGCGAACAGTTGCTGATCGTTTCGCCCGGCGACGTGATCGACGGCCAGTATCGCGTCGAGTCCGTTTCGGAGTCGAACGTGGTGCTCACCTATCTGCCGCTGAACCAGATCCAGGTGGTGTCCATTCCAGGGGAAGGAAAGTGATGAAAACCTCACGCACAAGGGGTGCGCGCCGCGACGGCAACAGCGGCCCATCGACACGCCTGTCGCCTGTCACCCCGATCGATCCCCGGCGCACGCCGCCGAGCCGGACCACGACGAAACGCGCGCTGGCGGTTGCCGCGGCCGTGCTCGCGTGCGGCGGCTGCGCACACGTGCCGAACGTTCACGACGATCCGACCAATGCGCAGGTGAAGATCGACGCGATGCACAACCGCGACACCGATGTGAACCAGCTCCTCGACAACGCCGACAAGTTCCGTCAGGAGAACCAGTTCGACGACGCGGCCCGGTCCGTCTACATGGCGACCGAGCTCGATCCGAACAGCGAGCGCGCCCGCAAGGTCGGCGCGATGATCGAGCAGGACCGCAAGCATCTGGCGATCCTGCAGGAAGCCGACCGCATGATGAAGCGCGGCTCGTATGCGCAGGCGGCCGATCGCGTGCACCGCGTGCTGGTCGAGGATCCGGCCAATGCGATGGCGTTGCGGATGCAGCGGGAACTCGACGAAAAGCGCCGCCAGCAGCACGCGGAAAAGGACGACAAGCTCGCCGCTTCGTCGATCATGCGCACGCCGGTGTCGCTGCAGTTCCGCGACGCGAACGTGCGGATGGTGTTCGAAGCGCTGTCGCGCACGTCGGGACTGAACGTCATTTTCGATCGCGACGTGCGATCCGACCTGAAGACGACGATCTTCGTGCAGAACGCGTCGCTGCAGGACACGGTCGACATGATCCTGTTGCAGAACCAGCTCGACAAGAAGCAGATGAACGCGAACACGCTGTTCATCTACCCGGCGACGCCCGCGAAGGAGCTCGAGTATCAGGAGCTCAAGGTGCGCACGTTCCAGTTGTCGAACGTCGATGCGAAGCAGATCCAGTCGCTGCTGAAGAGCCTGCTGAAGGTGAAGGAGGTCGTGATCGACGAGCGCGCGAACACCGTGACGATCCGCGGCACGCCGGACATGATCAAGGTCGCCGACGAGATGATCGCCGCGCAGGACCTGCCGGAGCCGGAGGTGATGCTCGAAGTCGAGGTGCTGGAGGTGTCGCACGACCGGATGTCGCAGCTCGGGATCAACTGGCCCAACTCGTTCACGGTGTCGACCCCGAGCTCGACGGATACCTGGGGCGCGCTGCACCATCTGCCGGTCAACGCGCTGAATGTCAGCGGTCTCTCGGCCACCGCGGATTTCAAGCTCACGGATACCGACGCGAACCTGCTTGCGAGCCCGCGCATCCGCACGCGCAACAAGGAGAAAGCGCGCATCATGATCGGCGACAAGGTGCCGGTGATTTCGAGCTCGAGCACCCCGAGCACGAGCGGCCCGTCGTTCACGCAGATGATTCAGTACCTCGACGTCGGCATCAAGCTCGAAGTGGAGCCGCAGGTCTATCGCGACGGCGACGTCGGGATCAAGATGAATCTCGAAGTCAGCAACATCACCAATACGATCTCGAGCGGCAATTCGCAAGGCCTGAGCTCGCTCGCGTACCAGATCGGTACGCGCAGCGCGTCGACGAGCCTGCGCCTTCGGGATGGAGAAACCCAGATCATGGGTGGACTGATCTCGGACGAGGACCGCCGCAACGCGAACAAGGTGCCGGGCCTCGGTCAGATGCCGCTGCTCGGCCGCCTGTTCTCGGATCATGGAGGCGACCACAAGAAGACCGAGATCGTGCTGCAGATCACGCCGCACATCGTCCGGCCGCAGGTCTCCGCGGATGCGGACACGCAGGAAGTGTGGTCGGGCACCGACGTCAACGTGCACGCCGACGAATTGCGGCTCGATCCGGTGTCGCTGAACGCGGAAGCGCCCGCAGCACCGGCCGAAGCCGCGAAGCCGAGGGTGAGGGCGGTTCCCGGCAGCGTGGGCGGTGGCACGTCGGGCGGTGGTGGGGCGGGAGGAGGCGTGTCCCCGGCATTGGGCGCGGCGGCGCAACGTGCGCAGCCGTCGCCGGAGAACGGCGCGTTCGGGCAGTTGCCGGCGGCGCCTCGCACGACGCCGCCGCCCGAACCCTACGGCGGACGTT
>NZ_JAAGPL010000033.1:0-241 GCF_017104785.1 Burkholderia sp. Ac-20353
GGATTATTAAAAAAAAAAAAAAAAAACAACTATATTTCTGCCGCGTCTTTCATATTAATAACCAGTGATGTTCATCCTATCAGTATGCATCCCCTTCCCATCATACTTGCTTTACTTGGTATGTTTTCTGCCGTTTCTCTCTATGTCTCCACATCTCTTCTGCCTCGTGCTCTCTCTACCTATCCCCTATACGTCTTATCACTATTCTGCTGCCTAACGCTTCTTGCTCTCCGATCTACCA